>JAGQQP010000300.1 GCA_020426085.1 Planctomycetaceae bacterium
GATAACGAATGAAGTACCAGAGCCCGGATGGGAAATAGAAAACTGGCAGTCTTAGCCCCCACCAGATTTTCGTGAAAAGCAGGCAACCGGCTAACGGCGCTTTGACTGCAACGCGACCGCTTAGTCGGGCGAGATCGCTGAGCGAAAACCAGTCCGGTGGTGCGACATTAAATGGCCCTCTTGCGTTGTTAGATACCAGGCAGCACGTTGCGGCGGCGACATCCTGAAGATGTACAAACTGCATCTGGGTGTCGTTACCACCAGGTAAAACGATCAGTGGTCCGTTCAGGATGAATTGAGTCAGATAATTCGAGAGGCCCGGACCATAGATCATACATGGTCGAGTCCAGCTGGTGGCAATTTCCGGATGTTCTTCGGAGAAACGCAGGACTAACTGTTCCACCTCAAACTTATCCGTCGCATATTGATATTCAGTACGTGCGCGGACCGGGTGATCCTCAGTAATCGGGACTGGGTTTTCGCTGAACGCGCCGTAAGCTGTTGCGCTGGAACCAACTACAACACGAGACGCATCGCACCGTGATGCTGCTTCAAGAACGTTGCGAGTTCCGTCCACATTGATTTGTCGCATTCGGGCTTTGTTACGGATTGGATTCACGACAAATGCCATGTGGATGATGGTGTCTGGCATTAAACGACTAATGTCGCTGATAAGTTGAGGGCTGGTGACATCGCACTTTTCGAACTGATCAAGTGCGTTGGTTGGTGTTTCGACGACATCCATACCAATTACGGTGGCTTCAGGATATGTCTGCCTGATTGCTTCTGCGATCGCTCTGCCACAGTGCCCGGAACTGCCTGTAATCACGACCCGCTTCACTGCGGCTGCGCCCATTCGATAATGCTCCGGTTTGTTGAAGAAACATGGAACTGGAACCAGATTCTGAGAATTACGGATACTACCAACCCGGCTGCCTTTGCAAACTCGACCGGCGTCCCTGAAGCATGGGATCAGGATGTCGGGCAGCGTTTGAGCAGGTGCAGGGGTTGTGGAGAATTTCTCTGACCGCTATGTTTCCAGACAGTTTTCCAGCGAAACACTGCTCATTAACTGCATTGAGCCGGAGTTTTGGGAAAGTAGCCCCACCTTTTTTTACGCTCAGCGTGTCGGCCAGCGCGCCTGCTGAATGGAAGTGATTGACGCGGCATGAAGCTTGTACGTGATACCGATCCGAATAAGGACTTTAGTACCGACCATTACCGCGAAATCGTAGCGGCGATTGCCAAAAGTCACCGGACCATTTGTTTTCGCGACGTCCATGCCATGGGCCGCGACATCCTTAGTCTGCCGAACTTCGTCATCATGCGGCATGATGTTGAATTCAGCATTCCTGCCGCCTTACGAATGGCAGAAATCGAAGCAGAATACGGAGTGAGTGCAACATACTTCCTGCTGCAAACCAGTGATTACAACTGCTTCGAAGAAGAGGAAGCCGTCATGATCCGCAGGATCCTTGAGTTGGGGCACGATATTGGCCTGCATTACGACGCTGCTTTGTTCGAACGTTTGAACCTTGACCCTGAGCGAACGGCAAAAGCACAACTGGATTTGTTTGAGGCATTCTTCAATACCAAAATCCACGCGATGAGCTCCCACATGCCGATGCGATCTGGCAAAACTTTTTCGCTGCCCGGCGTCATCGATACGTACGACCCAATGTTTCTGACAGAAATGAAGTATCTCAGCGACAGCACTCAGGCGTGGCGCGAGGGGGTTGTGACTAATGTCCTGGAGAAGTACAACCACATCCATCTGCTGACCCATGAATATATTTGGCACCCCGGCGGCTGGGATTGGTCAGCTCTGCTGTTTGTTGAAGTGCAGGAGAAATTTCAGCGAGCGTGGAAAAGGGCCGAAGGGTTCATCAATATGTACCGCGAAGGCCTTCGAATGCGACAAACGAAAGACAAGCAGTTCAAACAGCGTTACATGAAGGACGGCGATCAGGACTAAACTGACTTCTGGGATTCGAATGATTTCGAGCATAATCGTGAGAAAATCAGCAAAACGCCGCACTTTACACAAAGCGAATTCAGTGCTAAACTTCGGGCACACACGGCCTGTGATTGTTGGCATTTTGTGCTGACAAGACAGCGATACCCCGTAGTGTAATGGTAGCACAACAGATTTTGATTCTGTTAGTCAAGGTTCGAGCCCTTGCCGGGTAATCTTCAATAAAAAAACGCATTCCAGTCTGGAATGCGTTTTTTTTATTTCTCTTGCCGTTGAGTGATGTATTACATGCGTTCGCAGGTTCCGATTCCCAACAGCGACAGGCCATGCTCGACAATGCGGGCGGTTAAATCGCAGAGCAGCAGTCGGCTGGTCTTCACTGCTTCCTCTTCCGCTTTCAGTACGTGACAGTTGTTGTAGAACGTGCTGAACAGATTTGAGAGTTCGAACAGGTAGTTGGTCAGGTAATTCGGTCGAGCTTCTGTAGCGACACTTTCCAGGATTTCCGAATAGCGGTTGATCTGCAGGGCCAGTGCTCGCTCGCTTTCATCGACCAGAGTCAGTGCAGCCTGATGATCTCGTAAAGCACTTCGGTCGATCTGACCTTTGCGGAAGATACCACAGACACGGGCATAGGCGTATTGCATGTACGTGGCGGTATCACCTTTATTGGCGAGCATCTTATCCAGATCGAATACGTAATCACTGTCCCGGTTGTGTTTCAGGTCAGCGTATTTGATGCCCCCCAGCCCCACGACTTCTGCGATCTGCCTTCGCTCGGCGTCATTCAGTTCAGGGCCATCCGGTTTGGCATCATCGTTCTCGGAAACAATCTGGTAGGCACTTTCGATGGATTCATCCAGCAGGCTTTCCAGTCCCACGGTATCACCCGATCGAGTTTTGTAGGGACGCTTGTTTTTGCCCAGCACGGTTCCAAAGCTGACGTGCTGCAGTTCCAGGTCGGAATAGCCCCACTCCTTAACCGTGGCAAACAGGAGCTTGAAGTGTTCGCTCTGCCGGGAGTCGACTACATACAGCACCCGGTCTGCCTTGAGTTCTTCGACCCGGTATTTGATCGTCGCCAGATCGGTGGTCGCGTATGTGAAGGCGCCATCCTGTTTCTGGACGATGAAAGGGGCTTCGATGCCCTGCATGAACACGCAGATCGCGCCCTGGCTTTCTTTGGCGAGCCCTTTCTGTTTCAGATCTGCCACGACATCCGCCAAGAGGGGCTGATAGAAGCTTTCGCCCAGAGTCATATCAAAATGGATGTTGAGCCGATCATAGACGGTCTGAATCGCATCCAGACACTGAGGCAGAAATCGTTCCCAGAGTTCGATGTTTTCCGCATCGCCGCTATGGAGCCTGGCAGTCTCCTCCCGCGCCAGGCGAGCAATCTCGGGAAACGCGATCGCTTTACTGTGCAGGTCTTCGTTTGCTTCCAGCTCTGTCAGACTTTCCTGTTGGGAAGTCAGTTCGGCCTGGCTTTCGCCGAGATCGGCTTTCAGCTTCTTGATCTGTTTCTGAATTTTTTTGTCGGTCAGGTCAGCCGAACTTTCGAGCGACTGCAGCTTTTCAGCCTGCTGATTGATATCTTCTTCTTTTTTCGGGATGGCGTTTTTCGTCGCATGATAGTCCGAAAGCTGGTTAACCAGTCGATACAGCCGCGCCAGTTCAGTGACCGGGGCTTCTTCGAAAGCGGCTTCGTTCAGGAAATGCTTGTATCCAAAGATAATCATGCCGAACTGGGTTCCCCAGTCGCCGATATGGTTGTCCCCGACGACATCGTGTCCCAGGAATTTCAGTACCCGGTAATTAGCATCACCAATCACGGTACTTCTTAAATGTCCCACATGCATGGGTTTGGCGACGTTGGGGGCGGAGAAGTCGACGACCACCTTTTGAGGCGCTTCTGCCGCTGCGACCCCGAGTCGCTCGTCTGCCACCAGATTTTGTGTCTGCGTATTCAGCCAGTCCTGTTTGAGTTTGATATTAATAAAGCCGGGTCCCGCGACTTCCAGGGGTTCACAGAAATCGGACAGATCGACTTTTTCCACGATCTGTGTTGCCAGATCGCGCGGTTTTAACTCTGGGATTCGGGCTGCCAGCGGCATGGCAAAGTTAGCCTGGTAGTCACCAAACTTCGCGTCTTGAGATGCTTTCAGCATTTCGATCACCGAAGACGGATCATCGGTCCATTCGGTTAAGACGGGTTCAAACCGACTTCTGAGTTCTGCGAGAATATTCATTATGTATGCCCGGGGCAGAGACACCGGACTCCTTGATTACTGGAAAATACGGACATAGACTGATCTACGCCCAGAATACCGACTGCGAGTCGAGATTGGTAGAAACAGCGGTTCTGTCAGTGCGAATCCGGGCGGAAAGACTGCCAGTCTACTTTTTTGGCGTCTGCCCAGAGGCGTTCGAGGTCGTACAGTTCCCGGGATTCTTCTGTGAAAATATGCAGGACGATATCCCCATAGTCACCCAGAATCCATTCACTGTCTTTACCTTCGATATTACGACGGTGGGCGCTGTCGCGCTTCATCAGGACGCGAATTTCTTCGGCAATCGCATTGCTCTGCCTCTGGTTCGTGGCTGTGGCAATGATGAAATAGTCAAACAAAGGCGTAATCTTGGAAACATCGAGTACAACGATGTCTTTGCCTTTGAAGTCTTCACAGGTTTTTGCACACAGACAGGCACGTTCCAGACTGGACGCACTTTCAATGGAATCAGATTGTTGAGAAGGTTCGGTATTGATTTTTGTGACCTTTAGCCTGTTTCAAATACTTAAAATAACTCTAGTGCGTATTGAATAATAAAACCGGCTATGACAACAGAAACCATACTCATCAGCTTGATCAAAATGTTCAGACTCGGGCCACTGGTGTCTTTAAATGGGTCACCAACGGTGTCACCGACTACTGTGGCTTTGTGCGCATCAGTTCCTTTGCCGCCATGTGCGCCTGCTTCAATGTACTTTTTCGCATTATCCCAGGCGCCACCGGCATTAGCCATCATGATGGCAACTGCAAACCCGCTCGTCAAGGCACCCACCAGCAGGCCGACGACCCCGGGAACTCCCAGGATGACTCCGACGACGACCGGTGAAAGCAGACCCAGCATCGCAGGCAGGATCATTTCCCGTTGCGCAGCTGCCGTACTGATTTCGACACAGGCGGCGTAATCCGGTTCGGCCTGATTCTCCATAATGCCGGTGATTTCCCTGAACTGGCGACGGACTTCGTCCACCATGGCTCCTGCAGCGCGTCCGACGGCTTTCATGGTCATCGCACAGAACACAAAGGCCACCATGACGCCGAAGAAGATCCCGACCAGAACTTTGGGGTTCAGCAGTGAGAAATTATAGAATCGTGAGAAGTCAGGCACTGTCGCTGTCTTGACATCGACGCATTCTCCCCGTTCCAGCAGTTCGGTAATATTCAGACCTCGAATGATCGAACCGACTTCGGCACTGGTGATTTTTTCGCGGCCTGGAGTAATCTGAGCAACATTTAAGGCGGGAAACAGTAAATACCCCTGATTGTTATGTTTTGCTTCCTCACCATTTTTGTCCGGAGTCCGTAAGGCAATACAGTTCGGGCTCAATTTCAGAGCAGAAGCGTTCGTCATATCATCTGAAACGGTTTCCACGATCGCAGAATGTTCAACCCAGCGTTCAAAACCGATGCGAACTTCTTCGACATAAG
>JAGQQP010000301.1 GCA_020426085.1 Planctomycetaceae bacterium
TGTTTCAGGTGTTGTTCCGTCGGCGTTGAGAATATAAAGGTAGCCATCTTCGCAGGGGACATAGATTTTCTTGTCGGCAATGGCGACGGGTGCCGTGATCGGCGCGTTGAAAGCGGTCTTGAATTTCGTCGTGTTCTTATCGGAGAGAGAGACGACATACAAAACGCCATCCAGGCCGCCGTAGACAATGTGGTTCTCGGTGATCACCGGCGGGCAGACGGAAGGTGCTTCACAAAGTACGTCGGTAGTTTCAGAGTCGAGTGTGTGACGGACCAGTCCGAGGCCGGCTTCAGGACGAACGCGATAGACATCGTTCCCGCGTACGCTGACCGAGGCAAAACCGAGCAGGCCGGGATCGCGGATGGAAGTTTGCGTGCCTTTGATATAGTCGGCCTGGATTTTGTCTCCGTCCAGTCGCATGACTTCGACACGGCCTGCGTTGTCGCGACGATGCCATTGTACGAAGACATTGCCGGCGGCATCCGCGCTTTGACCAAATGTGGCGGGGAATTCCGCACCGGCGTACTTGGGGATTTCTCCCACGACCTGCAGTTGAGGGGCTGTGCCCGTGTCTTTCAGAAAGACGGTTCGACCGCCGGCGGGGATGACCAGAGAATCGCCGGCCAGACAGATATCGCGGGAACAGACGAAGTGATCCCGCCAGGTCACACGATCTTTACGATGTTTCAGCCAGTCTGCGCCGCTCCAGCGATTGCCATCAAAGTCTACGACTTCTTTGACAAAGTCCCAGGTCCAGATCACTTTGCCGTCGGGTTCCACTGCATAAACCTGTGCACCCAGAGTCGCGAAGTAGACGCGCCCCTGATTGACGACCGGGGCAGAGAAGATCGGTTCCTGGCAGTCCAGTTCTTTGATGACAGCACCGGTTTTGAGATTGAATACGTAATAATAGCCGGCGGTGGTGCCAACGTGCAGATAGTTGTCGATGATGGCAGGTGAAGCGACATTATTGCAGTTCCCCGGCCCCCCTTTGGTGGCGTGTTTCCAGAGGATGTTGCCGGTCTGGCCATTTATCGCGAAGACGACGCCTGCGCCATCAATCACATAGACGGTTCCCTGGCTGACAACGGGCGAAGTATAAATGCCATCGGTTAAAGGGACGGCTGCTGCCAGAGAGAGCGGAGTTTGAATTGAGAGTTCAGCGGCATTCCCCGAACGCTGGCTGTCTCCTTTCAACTGCAGCCAGTTTTCTGCGGCTTGAGTCAAGGAACAGCAGAGAGTCAGTATCAGGCAAATCTGAAACCAACAAAAACAGTGGCGGGATCGTATCATCATCGTCTTTCCAGACTGCGTTTTTGAGGAAAAACTGGCGGGACTCAAGGTCGGATACTCATAATTAATTGTGGATCATCGTGGTTGTGGGGAAGGACTTTCAAACCTCATATCAATGAATTCACATATTGATCATAGACGTCTCAAATTTAAGAGTCCACCATTTTCCGGGTAATTCATTGAGATCAGCGAATATTTTTTAAGGTTGCTAATAATAAAAAAACGGCTCCCGGAAGGGGGAGCCGTTTTCGATTCGATTTTGAAATCATTCACGGTTTAAAGGAGCTTGGTAACCGCTTCGCCATCGTGGGCCACTTTGAAGGGGCGACCGTCGGGTGAGAAGATTTCCTTGTCCAGCGGCAGATTCAAAGCAGATGCAATAGTCGCGTTGAAGTCAGCCGGCAGTACGCCGTCAGCATCGACGCTCTGACCACCTTTGTCTGATTTGCCGTAGAACTGGCCTCCCTTGATACCGCCACCCATTAAAGCAGCGGAGAAGACGCCGGGATGATGGTCGCGGCCTGCGTTCTGGTTGATCACAGGAGTACGGCCGAATTCTGTGGTGAGTACGACCAGTGTTTCATCGAGCAGTCCACGTTCAGACAGGTCCTTCAGCAGGCTGCCGACGGCTTTGTCCATGACGCCTGCACGACTGGGAAGAATCCCGTCGTCGTAGATATCACGGTGCATGTCCCAGCCACCAAAGGTGACTTCGACGCAGCGAACGTTGTTCTCGACCAGGCGGCGTGCCAGCATACATCCCTGACCGAATGAGTTGCGGCCGTATTTATCACGGTCTTCCGCTTTTTCTTCATTCAGGTCGAAGGCTTTCAGTTCATCGCTGGAGAGCAGGCTGGTGGCCTGAGAATAAAAGTCCGTGTAAGCCAGGACGTTTTGATTCTTGAACTTGGTCTGAAACTTTTTGTCGAACTTATTGATCAGATCAATGCGTTTTTCAAACGTGTTTTCAGAGAGGTAAGCAGGAGTATCTGTGTTCTCCAGCCCCCGATTGGGGTCACCAATCGGCAGTGGGCTGTAAGAAGGGTCCAGAAACCCTGAACTCGGGTGTCGGGCGGGCGCACTGATGAGAACGGTATCGGGCAGATTTTTATTCTGACGTCCGCGGAAACGCTGAATCCACGGTCCCATGGAGGGGTGCCGGGTCGAAGCGATTTCCTTGTAGCTGGTCCGCATCAGGTATTCACCAGGGCCATGGGCGCCGGTTTCGGTATACATGGAATTGATGACGGCCATCTTGTCGAATTCTTCTGCCAGTGTGGGAAGAAATTCACTGATCTGAGCGCCAGGCACGTTGGTTTTGATGCCTTTGGTGTCTCCCTGGTTCTTATGACCTGGTTTCAGGTCAAAGGTATCCAGGTGGGTCATGGCGCCTGCCATATACAGGTAAATCAGTCGTTTGGCTTTTCCGGCGACTGGTGCGCCTTTCGCACCTTTGCTTTTTGCAGGAGCGGCTTCCAGCATGTTGTTGAAGACGGGGAGAACGCTGACACCCAGGGCGGATTTGGCAGCGTATTCCAGAAACTGACGACGACCCACTCCATCGAGTTTTTTATAAATTTCTCTCATCTGTTTGCCTTATATTTTGATTTGGTTTGTTTGTTATTTGCAAAGCCGACTCCCGCCGTTCGAACGGAGGGAGCCGGGTTAGTTTTATTGAATAAACAGGAACTCGCGTGTATTGACGAGTGACCAGATCACGTTTCCGTAACCTGCGGGACCATTGGCTTCGATTTCATCGATGGCGATCTTCGCTTCGTCTACATCGGGACGACGGCTGAGGATCGTCATGAAAATGACATCGACACCATCTTTGACCGTTTTCTGTTCAATCACGTTGTTATAGATCGTAGAACCTTTTTCCAGCATCATGTGAGTGACAGGGCCGTTGAACATGAACAGTACCTGTGGCACGGAGCCGGTGTCGGATGATGCGGAAATCAACTCACGATCGGACTGACCGAACGTACGCAAGAAGTGGCTGGGCGGAACCGGTGAAGGGAGTTCGGAAGCCCGGGCCAGCAACTGGCCTTTATACCGGTATTTCTTTTCCCGCTTGTAACGGTTCCGGTCGATTTCTTCCCGTTTCTTATCGTCTGCGTCCAGTACTTCCTGAGCGGTCGCTTTATTCAGGTCGACGGCAATGATTTCCGTTTCCATTTCTGCAGGCAGTTCCCGGAATTCTTCGGGATCGACGACGGCGATCGTCAGGAAGGAGTCCCAGGCCTGTTCGGCTGTCATGCGACGCAGAACCGGTCCCGGGAAGTGATAGAGATCGCTCAACGGCACATCCTTGGTGGAGGCCTGACGTTGATAGGTTTTTGTATTTAACAGAATTCGCAGATATTCCTTCATATCGAAATCCAGTCGTTTCATTTCTGATTCGAGGAATTTCATCAGTTCGGGGTTTTCTGCGACGGTGCTGTCCATCATATCGTCAACTGGCTCGATCTGTCCTCGTCCGAAGATCTGTGTCCAGAGTCGGTTAGCGATGGTCAGAGCAAAGCGGGGATTGTCTTCTGAGACCATCCAGCGGGCGAATGCCTGACGAGGAGTTTCCCCTTTGCGGATATCAGCCGGTTTACCGAAGATGGTTTTGGGTTCCACAACTGACTTAGGCTTTGCATCGGTATAGGCATAGTCGTGAGGCAGCTGGATTTTCCGGTTACTGTCGTTAACGACCATCATGTTCACACGGATCATGCGGTTGAACCGACCCTGGTTGCGGCGACGGTCTTTCTCTTCCTGATCGAGTTCCGCGTATTCTTTACGCAGACGGCTGTTGGGATCTTCGCCGGTATAGAACCGTTTGTCGCGGCCACTGGCACGTGTGGAAGAACCAAACGTGAAAGCAGCCATTTCGTAGAACTCTTTCTGCTTCCAGCGATCGAAAGGATGATCGTGGCACTGGGCACAGCCGATGCGGGTTCCGAGGAAAATCCGCACGGTATTATTCATGTTGTCCAGCGGCATACCGGAATCACGCTGCATGTAACCTGTGGCGGGGTTCTCCCAGATCAGGCCTTCTGCGGTGATCATTTCACTGACCATTTTGTCCCAGGGCTTGTTCTCTGCCAGTGACTGTTTAATCCACTGACGATAGGGAGAGCCGTCAACATTGTTATTTAGACGGTCGGTGTAACGCAGGACGTCGGCCCAGTAGTTGTAGAAGTGGCTGGCGTAACCGTCGCTGTTCAACAGGCGGTCGATCAGCATCTTGCGTTTGTCGGGATGGCGTGATGCCAGAAAGTATTTCGTTTCCCGGTAAGTCGGGATTGAGCCGGTAACGTCGAGATAGACGCGACGCAGAAACTGCTCGTCGGTCGTCATCGGGTTTGGTTCCACTTTGTATTTGCGATAGTTCGCTTCAACGAGCTTGTCGATCTCTTCTGCTGATTTGATGGCTGAAGAAAGTTTGGTCGTACTGACCGGTTTCGATTTGACCGTGAATCGTGGCGGGAGCGGTTCTTCTTTTTTCGGAGCTGCTTTCTTGGCGACTGGATTTCGTCGTGGTGCAGCCTCGGTGTCGGGCAGGCTGGAGAAGACGATGAAGGCAAAGACGGCAACACAACAACTGCTTAACTTCCAGTGCCGCGCAAGCACAGAGCGGCGACCGATTTGTTTTCCTGACATGCAATAACTCCCAGAGTCGTTCCTTGAATTGTTCAGAGATGACAGAACACCAGACTGCTATTCAGATTACAATCTGGACCTGTATTCAATATTTTATACAAAACAGATCAGGAAAAACTAATGCAAAGCAGATTAATTTTGTCTTAACCGACAGGAATATCGGTATTGATAAGGGTACAAAATGTAACTGGTGTCAGGGGTTTTTTCGGTCTCTTTCCGCCGCTGATTCCTGAATTGGAAACGGTTCAGGACCAGCAGCAGCCAGCCTGAAGAATCGTGACACGAAAGAGGCTGCAAATGATTGCAGGTGCTGAGAGCCACGAATTCAGGATATTTCGCGAAATCCGCACTGTTTTGCAGATCACTGCCGCTACAACCGTTATTTTCTGATGTCCTCTATTGAGACCACAGGCACCCCAGCGACCTGCATGCGGTTCATCACTTCCTGAGCAGCTTTGGAATTCTTGATCAGAACGTATCAGTGGTTTTCCAGATGAAGGATAAGACACTTGGAAAGATCTGAGTTTCCGGATTCTGAAGTGACCAGTAAAAATTCACCGAGTCATCTAATCCAGCTTCTTCTTTTTCTTATTTCTCTTAAACGGCGGATCGTTCGGTTCTGCTTTGCCGTATTTGAATTGAGATTTGGGATCGGCCAGTGCCTCCGTCCAGAGTGCATGCAATCTGTCGCGATCCGAAAGTTGATACCGTACTTTGTCAGAAATTTCTACCGTCAGTC
>JAGQQP010000302.1 GCA_020426085.1 Planctomycetaceae bacterium
GAAAAGAATATTTCTGCTGGAACCAAACATTACCAGCTCCCCCGCCCCTTTTTCGTTCTGGCCACACAGAACCCAATTGAACAGGAAGGGACGTATCCCCTGCCTGAAGCGCAGCTGGACCGCTTTCTGATGAAGATCATCGTTAAGTATCCGACACGCGATGAAGAACGCCAGATTTACAAAGCAGTGACCGGCGATGATCAGGTGGAGCCGGAATCAACATTGACCGGGGAAGAAGTCCTGGAGTTGCAGCATCTGGTACGACGTGTGCCGATCAGTGATTTTCTGGTCGATTACACAATGGACCTGATCCGGGCGACACGTCGGGACAGTGATGATGCACCCGATTTTGTCAATCGCTGGGTGCTGTGGGGTGCCGGTCCTCGTGGTGGTCAGTCGCTGATTCTCGCCGCGAAAGCACGTGCCGCCCTCTATGGTCGACCGGAAGTCTCGGTGGAAGACCTGCAGGCCGTCGCGAAAGCGGTGTTACGACATCGTATTGTGCTGTCGTACAATGCCGAGTCCGAAGGGCAGACGCCGGATACCGTGATTGAGAAACTGATTGAAGAAACACCGTTACAACAGACTGCTGCCGGAAAGGATGGACAGTATGAAAGAATACTTAAATCCTGAAGTCATCAGTCGGATCGCGGGAATCGGATTTAAAACCAAACAGCCTGTCGAAGGCTCGATTGCCGGCCTGCATCGCAGTCCCCTGCATGGGCTATCACCCGAATTTGCGGACTATCGCAGTTACACTCCCGGCGATGATCTGAAAAATCTGGACTGGAAAGCTTACGCGCGCTCGGATCGCTTCTATATCAAACGGTTCGAAGAAGAGTCGAATCTGCGGGCCGTGTTCATTGTCGATTCTTCCTCTTCCATGTCTTACGGCGGACCTGATTTTTCCAAATACGATTGTGCCGCCACGATTGCCGTCTCTCTGTCTGCTGTTTTGTTGAAACAGCGTGATGCGGTCGGTCTGGCGATTCTGAACGATCATGTGCAGGAAGATCTGCGGACCGGAAGTACGCCTTCCCATCTCGCGAAGTTTATCGAAGTACTCAAACAGGTCGAACTGGCGGGGGAAACGGATATCGGCCCTGCGGTTTCACAGGTTGCAGAACAGATTCACCGCCGCGGTATTGTATTTGTGCTGTCAGATCTGCTGACACCACTGGATCGATTTTATGAATCGTTGGGAAAACTTCAGTACGCCGGGCATGAAGTAATCGTCATGCACATCCTGCATCGAGATGAAGTCGAGATGCCATTCAAGGATTCTGTGATTTTTAAAGACATCGAAGGCGAAGAGGAAATTTTCGCGGAACCCTGGGCGTTTCATAAAGCTTACCAGGCGGCCATGGAACAGTTCATCCAGGAAACCCGACAGCGCTGCCAGTATTGTGGCATTGATTACCTGCAGGTGTTGACTGATGAGAACCTGGGAGTTGTGTTGAGCAGTTACTTGCACAATCGGCAGTTCGCAGGGGCAAAAACACACCGTGGCAGAATGTCTGCATTAGGGGGATCATCGCGCGATGAAACACCTGATGAATCGGTTTCCAACTCCCCTGCCCCCTGAGGGAAAGCAAAGCTCCTGACTGAAAGAATCATTCGAAAGACACTATGCAGTTTCTGGCACCCTTATTATTGACGGGAACGGTTCTGGCAACCGCCCCCATTATTATCCACCTCTTAAACCGGCGACGGTTTATCCGCGTGGACTGGGCGCCGATGGAATATCTCAAACTGACGCTGAAGACCAACAAGCGACGTTTGAAACTGGAACAGTGGCTGCTGCTGGCAATCCGCACGTTAGCAGTGCTGGCATTGTTTCTGGCAGTTGCCCGGCCGATCAGCTCGGGAACGAACCTGGCGGGTTTTCTGTCGGTTGAAGGCCGGGCCAGTCGTGTGATTGTCGTGGATGACTCGCTGAGTATGGCGTATCAGAAAACGGATCAGAGCGCCTTTGAACGGGCAAAAAATGCCACGCGACAGGTGCTTAATCAACTCGGCCCGCAAGATTCCGTATCGGTGGTACTCGCATCGAATCCGGCTGCGCCGCTGGTGCGAATGGCACACCTGGATGAAAACGAGCGGAATAAACTGATCAGTCGCGTAAATGAACTCCCCCACACCCAGATGGGCAGCCACTTGATGGCGACGCTGGAAGACATTGATCGCCAGCTCCAGGAAGCGACTTTTCCTGTTAAAGAAGTGATCATTATCACCGATCTCTGGCAGGCCGGCTGGACGGATGAAGTACGCGATCTGTTCGATCGCTGGTCTCAGGAACAGGTGACGGTCCGCTTTATCGATATCGGCGATGAACCGGCGGGGAATCGGGTGTTACGTTCTCTCGAACTGGACAGTCGGATCGCGCTGGTAGACCAGGAAGTAAAGCTGACCGCGGTGATTGAAAATGCCGGCGAGGAACCTCTGAAATCGGGGCAGGCCTTATTGACCGTGGATGGGAATGTCACACCGGTGACGTTGCCTGAGATCCCGGCAGATAAAACCGTGAGTGTGCCTGTCAGCGTCCGTTTTGATCAGGCGGGACAGCATACGATTACCCTCAGTATTCCGGCTGACAAACTGCTGGACGACAACGTGCAGCGCAAGATCATCAATGTACGCCAGATGGTGGATGTGGTACTCGTCGACGGAGAGCCGGGGCTCAATCCATTCGAAAGTGAAACCGATTTCCTGGCGCTGGCACTCTCTGCCGGGAACTCCAACTGGCAGGTGAACCAGGTGGAAAGTTCGACGTGGAAATCACAGTTGTTGACGGCCCCCGATCTGATTGTGCTGGCGAACGTCGATCAATTATCCAAAGAGCGAATCAAAGAGCTTGAAGAACTGGTCTCACTGGGGACCGGTCTGATGATTTTTGTCGGCGACCAGTGTGATCTGCAGCTCTATAACGAAGGGTTGTACAAAGGGGGGAATGGTTTACTGCCGGCCCGGCTACAGCAGGTCCGCGATCTGTCTTCGCAGGGGCTGGTAATTGAACCGATTGCGGATTCTCCCATCGAATTACTGAAAGGATTGACGCCGGAACTGTTGACTCGCATCCGTCCGCAACGTTTCGTCGATGTGACACTGGATGCCGGAGCCGATTCACAGCAGACGCGAGTACTGGCGCGCTGGAACGATGCGCAACAGTCCCCAGCGGTTCTGGAAAAACGGTTCGGCGAAGGACGCGTACTGTTGTGGACCATCACTGCGGATAAGAAGTGGAGCGACTGGCCGGCCGAGGCGAGTTTTGTGCTGGCCATGCGTGTCGCGGCACAACAGATCGCGGCGGAAATACAACGCGGAGAGAATCTGACAGCAGGTGAGCCGATTCATTTTGAACTGGAAACGGTGACCGCACCACAGTCGGGCGAACTGATCTGGCTGGATCAGGAACAGAACCCCCTGGAACTTGTGTTTGCCGGCAATGCCGAGGCTAAAACGACACTCAGTTCTCCCCCGGTTCGCTTTGCGGGTATCGTCGAAGCTGAGTGGCAGGATACCCAACTTGGAAAACAGACACAAAAATTTGCGATCAATCCGGATGTGGATGACTCGTTACAGAAGAAACTGGATGAACCGGCTTTGCAGCAGTTTCTGGGGAAAATGCCTTTAAAGCTGATTCGGTACCAGGGGAAAGAAATGGATCTCACTACCGAAGGGACCGAATTGTCGCGGTATCTGGCAGTCGTGTTACTGGGCTGTCTGATCTCGGAAAGTATGCTGGCGACTTTTATCGGTCGTCGGCGGTAAACAGAAAGAAGTGACTTTGAACGGTATTCTGGAATTCCTGTTTGGCATCAAAAATTCGGCCTGGACCGAAGGGGGCCACTGGTCTGCGCAGTGGGTCGGGCTGCCGGGAGGAGACTGGCGGCTGTTGCTGATTCTGGGAATTCTCGTTTTGATTGGTGGCGGCTGGTGGCTCTATAAACGGGATGCCCAGCAGGTGCCATTCGTCAGGCGCTGTCTGCTGTATTCGATCCGGATTTCCATCGTGCTGCTGGTGATTGCCATGCTGCTGGAACCGATCCTGGTGTTGAGCAAGGAAGAAAAAATTCCTTCCCATCTGCTGGTGCTGATGGACAATTCCCTTTCGATGTCTTTAAAAGACGCGTGGAAGGATGAAGACAAAGCCAACAAGGTCTCCCGAAATCTGGGAATGTCAGCCGACACGGCGGCGTTGCGACAGATGAACCGTATGCAACTCGCTCAGAAACTGGTGAATGAATCATTTCTGAAAAAACTGTCTGCAGACGGCGCACGCACCGTCCATCTCCACAGTTTCTCTGATAAATTTGATCCCAAAGCGCTCTCACTTTCGGAAGAGTGGCAGCCTGGCGGAACGGGGACGGCGATTGCCAGTTCGCTCAGACAGGCATTACTGTCCTATTCGGGAATGCCGTTGTCGGGCGTTTTACTGATCAGTGATGGACAGTCGACCGCGGGTGAAGCACCGGAAGAAGTGCTGCAGATGCTCTCGGATGAAGGTGTGCCTCTGGTGACCGTGGGTGTGGGAACCACCGATGGTCCGCGGAATGTGGCGATCACTCAACTCGAAGCCAGTCCGGTTGTGTTCGTGCAGGACCCCAATCAGATCACCGTGCATATTGAATCGCGGGGCATGCAGGCTGAATCGGCAACGCTGGTGATCGAACAGCGTAGAAACGGCGGTCCCTGGCAGGAATTCGTCCGCGAAGACATCGTGCTCAACCTGGAAGGCGCATTGCAGCCTAAGACTTACGAATTCAGCGAGACGAAAACCGGTAAACTGGAGTTTCGCGCCAAGATCGTCGATGCGGGCCCGGAAATCTCACAGGATGACAATCTGGCGTCTGCGGAAGTGCGCGTCATTCGACAGCGGTTGAATGTGCTGTTCATCGCCGGTTCGACATTTCCTGAAGTTCAGTTTCTGCGGAATACGTTTCTGCGGGATCGACAGATTAATCTCTCTTCGTGGCTGATGGCGGCTGATAAAACTTACGAACATCCGGGAGACCTGCCGATCCGGCGTCTGCCTGTGACCCAGGAAGAGATGAATGACTATGACTGCGTGATCCTGTATGACCCCGATCCGACGCAGTGGCCGATTAACTTTCCGGAACTGCTGACAAACTTCGTCACGAAAGCGGGGGGCGGACTGGTTTATATCGCCGGTGAAATGCAGACCGCGCAGATGTTTGATCGTCAGTCTGATCCTTCACTCAGCTGGCTGAATCTGCTGCCTGTCATCCGGGAACCCGGTCTGTTTCGTTCGCAGGTCCAGATTCGTTTGAGTGCCCGTTCGCCGTGGAAGCTGGATGTGACGGACCCGGGATTTCAGGACCCGATCTTCACGTTTTCGACCGATCGCCAGGCCAATGAGCAGATTCTGGATAATCTGCCCGGGATGTTCTGGCATTTCCCCGTGACCAAAGCCAAACCGGGGGCGACCGTACTGGCGGTGCACGCCGATCCCCGTATGCGAAATGAATATGGTCAGGAAGTCCTGATTGCTTCGCAGCGCGTGGGGCCCGGCTGGTCCATCTTTATCGGCTTCGACAGTACCTATCGCTGGCGTTACCTGGATGAGCAGTTCTTCGACGGTTTCTGGGCACGGGTGGTGGATCGCGCGGGGCGCAGTAAACAGCTGGGGGGGAATTATCCGTTTCGGC
>JAGQQP010000303.1 GCA_020426085.1 Planctomycetaceae bacterium
TGAGTTTAAACCAGAAACATGAAATCCATTATTGAGAGGAACCCCCGTGAACACGTTGATTGCTCTGTTTCGCGGCATCAATGTCGGCGGTAAAAATCGTTTGCCGATGAAAGAGTTAACCGCACTGCTGGAAGATCTCGGATTCAAGTCGATCCAGACCTATATCCAGAGCGGAAATGTCATTTTTCAAACCAGAAAAAAACAGACCGGCAAACTGGCGAAAGAGATCAGTGCCCGCATCCAGGAGACACATGGATTCGAACCTCACCTCATTCTGCTGGGAACGGAAGAAATGCAGTCAGCGATTGACAACAACCCTTTCCCCGTCAAAGAAGGCAAGGCGTTACATTTTTTCTTTCTGGATTCCTTTCCCAGCAAACCGGATCTGGAAAAACTGCAGGCACTGCAGGCGAAATCAGAACAGTTTCACCTGCAGGAGAAAGTCTTCTACCTGCATGCCCCCGACGGCATCGGGCGTTCCAAACTGGCAGCAAAAGTCGAAGCCTGTCTCGGCGTTCCCGTCACCGCCAGAAACTGGAATACCGTGAGTGAACTGGACAGCATGCTTCAGGACACCTCTAACTGAAACAGGATGACTCAGCGGTTGATGTCACTTATCCCCAGGTAAACAAGATATTTTCGGGGGAACGTGTCACGCATAGAAATTTTTTATATGACACTGCCTTAGCATTGAAAAAGTTTACTCAGATACCTTCTCAGAATTCACTGCTTCAGCGTCATCTTTATCATCTTCAGGCAATTTTGTCAGTTGATCATCCAACAGTGCTTCCAGCTTTTCGACATCTGGTTCATAAAAGCCAACTTGTGAAAAGATGATTTTTCCTTCCGGCGAGATGACCAGTGTGCGGGGAATCAGATCGTGGGCGAACATTGAAAAGACGACGCGATCCGGGTCGGGGGCTGCGGGGAAGGTGAAACCCTGATCTTCACAGAACAGTGTTACGGTTTCCATCGTTTCTTCGCGACCGATCACCAGTAGTCGAAACCGGGGGTTATCTTTACGTGCTTCCCAGATTTTCTGAATATGAGGCAGTTCCATGCGACAGGGGCCACACCAGGTCGCAAAGAAATTGATGAGCACCACATCGCCGCGCGCCTCTGACATCGTGAAGTCTTTACCGTCCGTTAAAGTGAGAGAAAATTCAGGAGCCTCGTCTCCTGTCTTCAGTACGGACGATTCATCAAGTTGTTTTGCCCGTTCCGCCTCCTGCTCGGCCATTTGCTGTTCACGCAGTGTGGGCATTAACAGATTCCGCCAAATGGCCTGCTGTACGACGATGCAGCCGACAATGATTGCCAGTGAGAGCAGCAGTCGCAGAATATGCCGTCCCCGACGGGGAGATTCCCACTGAATGATCATCGCGAAAAATGAAACGATCATCACACAGATTGCGACGAACGCACCTATCTGCAAAGCAAACAGAATCGAGTTGTAAGTTGAGATATTCATGGTTTCAAAGCTTTGAGTTGTTTTCGGATCAGCGAAGATTGTGCATCATCCAGAATCTGCCAGCAGGCCAGCCCGTTGCCGACCAGATCAAATTCATCAAACTGCCAGACGACGTTTCGGTCGGCATCCAGTTCAATGATCTGTGGATTCTCCGGACCGGCGTGACAGTTACCGATCACGATGTGACCGTTCTCCAGTTCCTGCAGACAGGTAGTCCACTTGAGTGTAATGTCTGTCCTGGGTACTTTTCCCTGGATCTCCCAGACCGTCTCTTTCTCAGGATTGACTTCGCGAATACTGTTCCCGCTGCCCGACGCAATCAGCGTGTTCCCGTTCTTTAATCGAATCGCACCATAGACGCGGGTATTAATCAGGTAGTCCCAGATAATTTCGCCGTCCCGATTGTATTCGGTCACCACACCAGGCTGCTCGGAACAGACCAGATATGTCCCTGCTGGCGTGATCCGCATCAGGCGGGTGGACTGCGTGCCCCCTTTCTTAAGTGGAAACTGATGCACGAGCTTGCCGTTTGGGTCGACTTCGATAATGCGTCCCACGCCACTTTCAACAATCACCGTGTTCCCATTGGGAAGTCGAGAGAACGCATGCACGTCCACTCTCTTGCCGGCATTGCCGTTCATCGTGGCCGAATCGTAAGTCCAGACAGTTTTTTTATCGAGAGTGATCTCTTTCAGCCCGGTCCAGCTGTCGTGAAACAGAATATTACCGTTGGGCAGCAGTTGCACATCGTGATGGCCGGCGTGCCCTTTCTTCGGTCCTGCCGTTTTATAAGACCAGAGCACCTTACCATCTGCAGTGCAGATTGCCAGGATATCCTTCTGATAGGAAGCGCTCACCAGAACCAGTCGTTCCGCAGACGCGACAGCGGTCACCAGCAGACAGGTGAAAAACAAAACCAAAAACTGCGAGGCACGTTTCATGATGACGGCAGAACCTTCCGCATAAGTGAAATGATGGGAGACAGATGATTGTGGACTATTTCGTGTATGAAACACAATCCACAAATGCAGGTGTATCATACTCTTCCTGCACCGGAGTGGGAACACAAATCAAAATTCGTTTCATGACTTTGAATGAGAATGGATCGTTTCCCCAGAGGATGCAGACTGTCTGACGCAGGCGAAAATACAGGTTTTCTGTGATACAGGGAAATCCATTTCCTCAAACGATCTCTATTTTTTTCTACAACAGAATAAATTATCATAATATTCAGACAAACAGGCAGGCACACGGGCTCTCTCTACAGAGACGGCTCTTTTACGAAACATCATCTAACCATCTGCGAGGATTTTTCGATGACTTCACTTCGTCTGCTTCCCCTGTGTGCATTCAGTTTCTGCCTGATTATTTCCGATCCGACCTTTGCTGATGACCTGTTCGAAAAACCGGTTCGGCTGAAAGCAGAAGGAAAAGTCATCGACACCGGAGACGTCTGGGGGCACAGCAGCCCCTGTATTGAAGATCTCGACGGAGACGGACTGAATGATTTGATTGTGGGGAATTTCCGGGGTAACTTTCATTTTTACAAAAATACAGGCAGCGTTGCTGCACCGGTTTATATGGATGCCGGAAAAATTCAGGCCGGTGGCGTCGATGCCAAAGTAAATATCTACTGCTGTGTCGGCGGGCAACCCCGGTTTGTTGACCTGGACGGCGATGGCATCCGGGATTTCATCAGCAGTTCTTATGACCCAGGTACCTGCTTCTATTTTCGCGGACTGCCCGATCACAAATTTGCCGCTCCCGTTGAACTCAAAGACAAAGCGGGGGTTCCCGTCCGCAGCAGCGTCAAACAGAAACAGGATTACCAGTCGTTCGGCAGTTTTTACGCTCCGGTAGACTGGGACGCGGATGGCGATTTCGATCTGCTGATTGGCTGCTTTGATGGTCACCTGAAACTGCGCATGAATGAAGGGGATGCGAAAAAACATGCCTTTGCTGATGAGAATCAGACAGTTGAAGCCGGCGGAAAACCATTGGAGGTAGAAAAACACTGCTGTCCGGTCATCGCCGACTGGGACCAGGACGGTTTGTGGGACATCCTGGCAGGAAGTGATGCAGGAAGCGTCATCTGGTTTCGCAATACAGGCTCGAAAACCGCACCTCAGTTTGCAGAAGGAAAAACCCTCATCTCCAAACATGACGGGAACGGCTATAACCAGGTGATCTGGAATGAAGATGAGATTGTTCCCGGGATTCGCTCGCAAATTGAAGTCGTCGACTATAACCAGGATGGCAAGCTGGATCTCATTCTCGGTGATTTCACTACAACTTACGATTTTCGTAAAAACCTCACGAAAGATGAGAAAAAACAGGTTGAGAGCATACTGGCCGAAGCGGAAGCAATCGGCAAAGCATATGGTAAAAAAATCGAAGCCTTGCGGGAGGATTTCAAAAAACGCTATCCCGGTGATGAACTTTATAGCGACAAAGCAACAAAAGAATGGTCGGAAGCTTATAAGGCCCTTAAAGACAGCCCTGAAGCCAAAGCGAGTGAGAATTACGATGCGGAATTCGTAAAGCAGTTGCGTCCCTTCCTGGCAAGTATGCGCGGCAAGGGAAACCGCAGTTTCGATCTGGCAAAGTCCCACGGTTACGTCTGGCTGTATTTGAGGAAATAATGAACGCTCTGTCTTTGAAACGTCACCCCGTTTCCGGCATCAATGCCACCTTGTCGCTGATCTGCCTGAGCTGTTTTCTGCTTACGTTCTCAGGCTGTGAGCAGGCTTCTGACCAGAAAGTGATTCCAGAAAGCAGCACTACCGTGAATCAACCGGAAGTGGAAACACCTCTGCCACAGGAGCGTCAGCAGACAAATCAGACTGTGGTTTCTGATCGAGTCGAAGGCCAGCAGGTTTCAATTCAACTTGAAATTCCAGATCAACAAGTGAAACCGGGAGCCAGGTTCCCAGTGACGGTGAAGTTTGATATTGCCCCTTTGTGGGAAATCCGGGCACTGGAGGCACAACCTGAAAATGTCGCCACCCAACTCAAACTGGATTTGCCTGAAGGCTTTCAGACTCAAGGTGACTGGCAGGCTCCCCCTGCCGGTCGCTCCCAGTCGGCTGACAGCCACCCCGTTTATTCAGGCCAGGTCGAATTTCAACAGGTGATTCTCGTAACGAAAGAGGCCCAGCCTGGGGAATATGAAATCAGCAGCCAGGTGCAATATCAGGCCTGCGATGAATTTCGCTGCTTGAGCCCGACAAAACAGAGGCTGCAGCTGAAGCTGAATGTGAAATGACTATTGAGGAATCAATTCCCTCAGTTGAAATTTCCTGATCACATCATTCCAGTGTGACACCGACCGCTGTGCCAGTTCCGCCTGCCGTCCACTCCACAATTGCGCTGCGGGACTGCCGAAACCGTTGACAGTGCCAATCCACCAGCGTAAAAGCGCAATTCGAAAATCGATATCAAATTGATCAAACGAATAATCGATCCCCCCCTGTGAACTGAGAGATGCATGGTATCGCTTGACGATCGCTGTCTGCTCCCAGTCACAACTTTGTGTCGAAGCACTGACCAGAAACAGAGCCAGATCGACGACGGCGGGACCTCGCGACACATTTTGCCAGTCGAAGAGAATCACTTCCACTCTGCCTTCTACATCCCGGAACGCCAGATTATCGAGATGTGAATCCGTATGCAGTAACGTTTCGGGGGCCTGCTGCAGACGATGAAAAACGGATTCATGCCGCGTGTTCAACGCGCCTGCCAGTTCCAGAGATTCATGCTGCAATACTTTCCCATAGTTTCGAAAGAACGTCTCTCTCCGTTGTGGCAGTTTCTCCAGTTGTCTCAGCACATTCCCATATCGGGGCAACCACTGGTATGCGCACAGTTGAGGATGATTCCACCAGCGTGCATGCAGTCCCGTGAGTGCATCAACCGCCGCTTCTGCTTCCCGAAGTGAACAGCCCTGTGATTCATCGCCAAAGCGACAATCCTTCAGATCTTCCAGAACCAGTATCTCCCCCTTTTCTTCAGCAGCAGAATAGCAGCGGGGGACAGAAATTCCTGCCTGGGGAGCGAGACAGGCATAAAAGGCAGCTTCGCGGCAGATCTTTTCAGTTTGAGATCCACCAGGTAGTGGCAGCTTTACGATGCATGATGCGGGAGACTGCGCGGAATCGTTCCAAGACAGCCGAAAGATCTCTGACGAAAAACCCGTCT
>JAGQQP010000304.1 GCA_020426085.1 Planctomycetaceae bacterium
CAGTGCTTGATCTGTCCTGGTTCCCATAACAAAAAAACCTCAGGTTGTGACCTGAGGTTATGAAAATCTGTTAAATTGATAATGATCCTCAAGTCATAGGGAGTCTGGAATTTCACAAATAATAATAATGCTGCTGATGCAGACAATATTTGAGACAGACAACATAGACCAGAGAGCCTTCCTCTTGATTGGAATCGATAACAAACAGTCGATGGAAAGATCATAAGCAGCAGGGGGGGATGAGTCAAACGAAAAGCCGATTTCGCCCTGTTTTCAGGTCAGATTCCCGAACGAGCAGAGGACGGATGCTCAAACGAACTCTTCTTCGTATTCCTCTTCCTCGTAATCGTCTTCAAACTGGTTTGACTTCATCGCTTCCCATTCATCGAGTGTGTACAAGACTTCACGTGCCTGTGAGCCGTTATACTCACCGACGATGCCATCTTCAGCCATGTAATCAATCAACCGGGCACCACGCCCGTAGCCGACTCCCAGAGCCCGCTGCAGCAGGGAAACAGAACCGCGACCTTCGCGAATGACGACTTCGACAGCTTCGTTATACAGGCTGTCTTCCTTACGGTCGGATTCTCCACCGTTGTTCTTCTTGGAGTTGGCAGAAGTAATCTGTGCCAGTTCCGGACTGTATTCCGGTTCCATATCGCTGAAGAAGTCGATGACGCGTTCGATTTCTTCGTCACTGACATAGGCACCCTGGGCACGGGTCAGTTTACTGGTTCCCGGAGCCAGGTAAAGCATGTCACCATTGCCGAGCAGGGCGTCCGCTCCGTTTTCATCCAGAACCACACGACTGTCGCCGCGGCTGGCTACCTGGAATGAAACGCGGGCAGGCAGGTTGGATTTGATCAGACCGGTAATCACGTCGACGGTTGGTTTCTGAGTTGCCAGAACCAGGTGAATTCCGACCGCACGCGATTTCTGAGCCAGACGGATAATGTGTGCTTCCACGTCTTTCCCCGAGGTCATCATCATGTCTGCAATTTCGTCCGCGACGATCACGATCGAAGGCATTTTTTCCGGCATCTGCAGGGCTTCTTCCGAGTCAGGATCAATGCCAGCCAGTTCCAGCACTTTGTCCTTACCCAGTTTGTTGAAGCTTTCGATGTTTCGCGAACCGCAGCGGGCAAGCAGGTCGTAGCGTTCTTCCATCTTGTCGACGGCCCACGCCAGCACGGCTTCTGCTTTTTTCATGTCGGTGATCACGGGATGCATCAGATGCGGAATGCGTTTGTAACCGCTCAATTCCACCATCTTCGGATCGATCATCAGCATTTTGACTTCATTGGGTGTGCGGGTCATCAACAGCGACAAAATCAGTGTGTTGAGACAGACACTCTTACCGGTACCGGTTCGACCTGCGATCAGCAAGTGAGGCAGTTTGGCCAGGTCAGCAGTCAGAGGATGGCCGCTGACGTCTTTCCCCATGAACAGGGGAATCCGGCTTTTTTCGGTTTCATCGGAGCAGGATTCGATCAGCTCTTTCAGACGCACCATGACCTGTTTGTCGTTGGGAACTTCCACACCGACCGTGTTTTTTCCGGGAATGGAAGGTACCACTCGCACGGAGGGCACACGTAACGCGACGGCCAGATCGTGAGCCAGCGCGGTTACTTTGGCAACACGCAGACCTGGTTTCAGATCCAGTTCGAACAGTGTTAACACAGGACCGGTATCGATTTCGGAGACCTGGATATCGAGACCGAAGTCAGCGAAGGTGTTTTCCAGAACTTCCGCCGCCTCTTCGGCTTTTTTCGCCAGCATCTCAAACGGGAAGTCTTCGGCGTCCTCGAGCAGTTCTAATCCGGGCAGCTTATACGAGCTGTTTTTTTTTTGCTCGATGGGCTGAGTCTGTCGCGCCAGGCGAATTCCCGCCGGCGGATTGACTTTGATGGGCTTGCGCTTCTTTGGTTTCACTTTTGCCTTGGGAGCGACAACTTCTTCTTCTTCGTACTCGTCTTCCTCTTCTTCTGCGACGATTTCTTCTTCCTCTTCATACTCCTCTTCCTCTGTCTCTTCTTCTTCATCCACTTCAGCCGATTCACGACTCAAGGCTTTGAATGGAAAGGTGAGACAGGAAAAAAAGAGACGAACGGGAAGCGTATCGGCAGTCAATAACAGACCAGCCAGAAACATGGATGTCAGCAGGATCAAAGATCCAGCGACGGAAAACCGGGTTTCCAGCAGTGAAAAGCCGAGCGCACCAATATAACCACCACTGCCAATCAGCGGGGTGGCACTGTTTTGTCCCAGCATCATCTGACTGACGATGCAGACCGAAATCAGAATCAGACTTAAACCGATGAGTTCGACCAGAACTCCCGACGTTTCCTGCCGCGAAAACATCCGCATATCGACTACGATGAATGCGAGGAAGATTCCCCAGGCACCAAGACCGAAACCGGTTCGCAGATAGTGGGCAATCTGAGCGCCGGAGTCGCCACACAGGTTCTGTGCGACATCACGGACAGGGTAGACGAGTTGAGCAGGGGGATCTGCGGGGTCATAGCTGAACAGACTCAGTCCAAGAAAGACTGTCGCTGCCAGTAATCCCAGCGCGATTAAATCTGTTTTGAACCGTTGAATGTCGATCATGCTGACCAACCTGCAAATCTATGTAATGACGTTCGGGTTGTTTATTCAAAGGAGGATCAACGGCGCGCAAAGCGGACGCAAAAAGATGGCTACTTTTTTTGTGGGGATTAACCAGAAATTTTGTCCGAGTGAAAAATAGTTCCCGTCTGCGATGAAAACCCAAGAACATCAACAGACGGGAATATTTTCACGACCAGTGTCTCAATGGGGGGATTGAGACGTACCAAACAAAAGTATGGATTCATAATAAGATGTTGATTTCCTTAACACTCAAACCTAACACACAAACGGAGGGTGGGTGGAAAAAACTCATCAAACGATGTGGTGTTTTTACCACACGCGGCAGCGCGGTTCGGGTTAGAGCAGTCAGCGGAAGTTATCAGGAGCACGTCGTGACGATCGTAACGGTTAAACCGATTCGACAGGTTCTGGCCTGAGTTTCGTGTTTCAGCAGAAAGAGGAAGAGAAAGGGGGGGGCTGGCGATCAGCCTGCCAGATGCTGCTGGATCCATTCGATCAAAGAATCCGCCACACGCGGCTTTTCTCCCGAGTAAGTTGCGACGATCTCCTGACTCTGGTCGATCACTTCGACAAAGTTTTCGGAGGAGCCGATGGCACTCACACTGTTCAGCACGATGGCATCGCATTTTTTGCTGTAGAGTTTGCGAACAGCGTTAAAGCGGGCATCCTGAGATTCGAGCGCGAAACCCATGACCCAGCGATCCCCTTTCTGGGACCCCAGTTCTGCCAGTACGTCGATCGTTTCTACCAGTTCCAGGGTGATTGCTTCGCCAGTTTTAGCGATTTTACCGGGTTTACGGGTTTTGATCCGATAGTCACAGACGGCGGCAGTTCCAATGACTCCGTCGCAGTCAGAAAACAGTTTTTCGCATTGCGCGAACATCTCATCGGTGGTTTCGACCTGGTACAGCTCGCAGCCCGCTGGGGGAGGGATCGTGACCGGGCCTGAGACCAGCGCGACTTCATGACCGGCGGCAATCGCAGAGCGGGCTAAAGCGTAACCCATCTGTCCGCTGCTCGCATTGGACAGGTAGCGGACATCATCCAGGTATTCTCGCGTCGGGCCGGCTGTGATCAGAATTCGCATGTGAGGATCATTCGATGGAGGGGAGCGAAGCAGGGCAGAGCAGTTTCGAATTACCCCAGTAGTTCTTCAATTCGGGTTAAAATCTCTGCCGGTTCTGCCATCCGTCCCTTCCCGATCACACCACAACTCAACCAGCCTTCCCCCGGTTCGACGATCTGAATGCCGTCTGCCTTGATCTGTTCCAGGTTGCGCTGAACCGACGCTTTGGCCCACATGTCTGCATTCATGGCCGGTGCCAGCAGGATCGGAGCGGTGCAGGTGAGCGTCAATGTGGAAAGCAGATCTTCCGCGAATCCATGCGCCATCTGCGCCATCACGTTGGCTGTTGCCGGTGCGATGACGAACAGTTCAGCCCTTCTGACCAGACCGATGTGCTCCCCCTGAAAATGTTCCCGGGGGGAAAATCCATCCTGGTAGACCGGGCGGCCGGTGAGGGCTTCGAATGTGGTCGCGCCAATAAATTTCTGCGCGGCCTGTGTCATCACCACACTGACGGCTGCCCCTTTCTGGACCAGTTTGCTGGCCAGGTCAGCCGTCTTGTATGCGGCAATACCTCCAGAAACACCTAATAGAATTTCACGCCCCTGCATGGGTAGGTTTCCGGTGTTCATGGTTCTGCGCTAGTCTGTTAGACCAGATCTTCCAGGCTCGGACCTGCATCGTCATATTCGATGGCGTCCAGCGGGCTGCCATCGTCAGTGATAGCCACTTCGCCAGACTGGTCGAGGTAGATTTTGTCTTCCATGATTTCCTGAACCACAATTTCCATGTGGTTTTTGGTCTGCAGTTCAACCAGTGGTCGTGCACCCCGGTTCAAAGCGACGATGCGCTTTTGAATGAGTGAAGACAGTTTGAAACGTCCGCCTACTTTGTTGACGATTTCTTCTTCTTTAAATTCTTCCAGCATTAATTTCTTGCTCCCGTTGTTTCAGGATGGTGCCGATTTCTGTGACAGCACGTTCCAGATCGTCATTGATAATGACATGACTATAATATTGGGCCTGCTCCAGTTCTTTGCGAATTGTCGTCAGCCGTTTTTCGATCACTTCTTCCGATTCGGTTCCCCGATTGCGGATTCGTTTTTCATATTCTTCATCGGAGGATGTTCTGACAAAGAGCGTAATGGTCTGCGGGAACTGTTCTTTGAGCTTCAAAGTTCCCTGAACATCGATCTCCAGAAATGGCCAGCCCCCTTCTTCCGCAGCCCGGCCCACCTCTGATTTTAACGTTCCATACCAGTATCCCAACCCATGAACCTGTTCACATTCAAGGAATTCGTTATTTTCCTGCCGTTTCTCAAACTCTTCTTTTGTCAGAAAATAATAATCTTCCCCATCCACTTCCCCCTTCCGACGAGGGCGGGTCGTGGCCGAGATCGCTTTGATCAGCTTGACCGGTGTCTCCTGCATCAGACGATTGACGATGGTTGTTTTTCCACTGGCCGTCGGGCCGGAAAGCACAACAATCGGAATGTCCGGTGGGATACTGGCTTGGGATTCAGACACTTGGCAAAGCTCCAGAGTAATCGTCGGGTGGTCTCTCTATTGATTCGCAGGAGATCAGTAATACTATTTTATTCAACGTTCTGGACGTTTTCCCTGATTTTCTCAACAGCAAGTTTCATTTCGATCACGGCATGGGAAATCTCAACATCGTTGGCTTTCGAGCCGATGGTATTGATTTCGCGAAACATCTCCTGCACCAGAAATTCCAGTTTTTTACCCTGAGATGTTTTCGCTGAGAGAATTGAGTCAAATTGCTCTAAATGGCAGCTCAGGCGACTGATTTCTTCGTTGATGTCACATCGATCGGCAAACATGCTGACTTCACGAATCAGGCTGTCAGGGTCCAGTTCGACCTCCTGGTCTTTCAGCAGATCTGTCAGTCGCTGATGCAGACGATCGCGATAAGTTGTGACGACACGTGGTGCCTTCTCTTTGACCACTTC
>JAGQQP010000305.1 GCA_020426085.1 Planctomycetaceae bacterium
TGAACTTCTGTGAGATCGTTAAAGAGGAGAGCTTCATTCCGCCACCCATCACATTGCTGCTGGAGAGGATCGGCCAGGGAATGAAGGCAGCAGCGACTTTCAACAGGGGAGACGCGGTTTCCGCCTGTTCTTTCAACAGCCATGCTTCACCTGCTTCGATGCGTGCCTGGACTCTGTTTGCGAATTCTTTCGTATCGACGCGATGAGGGCGGAGCGCTGCACGCAGGTCTGATTCCGGAACCAGTTCTACAGACATAACAACATCCTTCCAATTTGTGAAATGGAAACTTTTCCCTCGAGCATGCGACGCAATGTGCGGCGTGCCTGATAAAGTCGGCCTTCTACCGTCTTTTCAGTAAGTGATAAAAGAATGGCGACTTCTTTGACACTGGTTTCTTCCAGGTAATGCATCAGCACGACCTGTCGTTGTTTGAGTGGGAGTTGCTTGATGGCACTGCGCAGTTTTTCCAGTTGAGGATCAGGCTGTGGATCAGAGGGAGCGGCGACCGATTCCAGAGAAGTAGACTCTACTGTGACAACATGATTTCGACGTCGCTTATGACTGCGGGCCCAGTTTCGATAGCGATTGCGCGCAACACCACTTAGCCAGGGCCCAAAAACATCAGGCTCCGACCAGAGTCCGCGACAGGAGTCACGACTGAGATATGCTTCGGCGAAACTGTCCTGGGCAATCTCCGCGGCGTCGTGCCAGGGAGCTCCCCAGGAAGCGATCAGGCCTGTCAGGGGGCCGCGATAAAGGTCTATTAGTTGTGTCAGGTCCATGCTGATCCTTTCTCTATCTCAGTAGTCTCCGGACCTGCTGACAATCACACAAAATAATGCAGGAAATCATTATTTTCGAGCAGAAATTGTTCTGATGAGGTGTTTTTACCAATTAAATGAACTGATATTACGGTTGAGGAGAGCCGCTTAAAACGGTTTCGGGATCAAGGTTTACGGTGTTTTATCTACAAGAGAGTTACCTGTTCCTGGTCGAAACTTCGCCCGTGTCTGGTATTGCCTGTAATTAGAAGAGGTACCCCAGCAAATCAACGGGTTCATCTGGCCAGACCTTCTTTCCCGTCTGTTTAATCATTAATTCATTTTCGATTCGTTCCATACCGACTCCATAATTTTTGTGCTCATCAATCCGGAGCCAGGTAAGGCTGGTCGAAACTGGTTGAAATCCATTTTTTTCATAGAGACGATAATCATCGGCGACGAGGAACAGAAAATCGATTCCTTTCTCGCGCGCCAATGCCGATAGTTGCTCCAGCAGTGCGGTCGCAATCCCTCTGTTTCGGTAACTGCTGGAAACACACAAATCAATCACGCCAAAGATAGAGAACACGGATTCCCCGACGGAGATCACGCGATGGTCGATACCCATTTGACCAACCAACAGTCCCTCTTCATACGCTAAAAATCTGAAATGAGGCAACTGTTTGAAATACGATCTGTTTGTTGAATGCTCAGGAAAGCAATCATTGCGAAGCCTGGTAATCTCGTCGTGAAGTTGAGGATTGATATCGTATTCTATCTTTTCTTCAATCTGCATTTAAGTCGTTTCCTGGGTGTCCTGTTACTTTACCGAAGGATCGCGGAGAAATTACTCGCAGATGGGTACACTCAGGATCGCCTGCAACACGATGGAAACCCAGAGAACAATAAAAGGCATCGGCTTCCGGAGAATCGGTCCGCAGTCGCAGTTGGTCGAAGTAACCAGAGGAGTTGTTGATGATTTCGGTGACAAGCAGGCGTCCGACTCCTCTGCGGCGGCACTCGGGTAAGACATAAAGACGTCTGACTCGTCCCGCGCGGTCATCATCAGAATAGGGATCACGGTTCAAGCCACACACGCCGACAACACGATCTTTTTCTACTGCAACGAATAGCCGTTCTCCCGCCTGGTTGAATCGATTCTGATCGTCGCGCCATTCCTGCTGCAGACGATCGAGCATCAGAAACCCTTCTTTTCTGGCATCCAGTGTCAGTGCATCTAACTGGCTGGGATCAATTAATTCCTGCAATAAGATCAATGTGACTCCATTCCGGATTAAGACGAGCAAACTGATCATTGTCTGATCATTGAGGTCGCACTATTTGTTTTTCCCGCCAGTTGGCAAAGGAATCCAGGTAAGACCAGCGGAAATCGTTCTGCTTGCGGTATTTCATATCACGGTTCTCGTATTGTTCTTTGACGAATGCTTCCAGATTGACCGGCTCAAGAAAGGGGTCGCGGGTCCGTACCTGCAGTTCCGTCAATGCTATGATCAGTCGTGCCTTCGTCGCCGCATAAGCAGGATCTTCTGCGAGGTTATTCCATTCGCAGGGATCTTCCTGCAGGTCATAGAGTTCGTAGCGGGGAGGCTGTGACCAGCGTGCAAAGGCCTGTTTCGTTTGTGCTGAAATCGTTTTCTGGTCGGCAGCGGTGGCACCCGAGATCACAAAATGAGGGTGCGATTCATCCAGGTAACTACCGGCGATCGGGTTGTCAGTCCCCGGTCGTGGATTGGAAATCAGCTTAAAACGCGTATTACGGAGTGAATGCTGGATGTAACAGTTTCGCGGAAAAGAGCCGGTTGTGAAACCAAAAATATATTCCCGCCAGTCTGTCACAGGTGCGTCCGTGAGCAGTGGCTTCAAATTGCGTCCCGGCAGCGTTTTCGGAATCTTCATGCCCGCAGCCGTGAGAGCGGTAGGTAGCAGGTCCAGAGTGGAAGCCAGTTCCTTCCGTACCAGTCCCGGCTGAGTGACGCCAGGCCAGGAGACGATCAAAGGCACACGGAGTCCTCCCTCGTAGACACTTCCTTTGCCGCGCGGAAACTGGGCGCCATGATCGCCGATATAGAATATGAGAGTGTTCTGGGTTTCTCCCGCTTTGTCCAGTTCTTTCAACAGTAAGCCGACTCCCGTATCCAGCCGGGCCAGGCAGTTGTAGTAGTTGGCCACCTGTTCCCGCAGACGTAGTGTGTCAACGCCTACCCAGGGCATTGGTTTGACATCATCGGCTGACAAAGCCATTTCCGGTCGGCCATTGACTTGTTTGATAAAGGGCAGATGTGCATCGGGAAAGTTGACGGACAGGAACCAGGGTTGATCTTTTGCCTGTTGAAAGAATTTCGCTGCGTGACTGGCATATGCGGTCACTGGTTCCCGCCGGTTGAAATTGGAAGAGCGGATGGCACGGAAGTCAAACGGAAAAGCGTCTTCGGGGTTTACGTGCAGTTTACCAATCAGCCCCGTGAAATAATTCTGTTGTTTCAGCAGTGTGACAAAATTGGGAGTCTCTTTTTTGTACAACGCGAACTTATGTGTGGCCAGTCCGATTTGCCCATTCTGATGAGGATATTGACCCGTCAGAAAACAGGCACGCGAAGGGGAACAGACTGAGTAAGGTACATATGCATTTTCAAATCGTACTCCTGTTTCAGCAAGATGGTCCAGGTTTGGCGTCTGAGCGTAGGGATCTCCATAACAGCCCAGCTCAGGTCCATTGTCTTCAGAGACGATCAATAGAATATTGGGTGGCTTCGCAGCAAATAAAGGTTCTGTGAACAGGAAGATCAGAATCATGAGGTTCCAGAAAAAGCATCTTGATTTGACTGTCTGCTGCATAACGTAGTTACCTGATGCGTAGAGACTGAAGTATGAAGGAGAGCAAAATTCTGCTCCTTACTATTCTGGCAGAATCATTCTGTTCAATCCAGTTATTCGTTTTGAATTTGTTGAAACGTGAATCCCAATGGTCATAGTCCCGCTCAAGCATTGCAACGGGTATCGACTCTGGTAAAATCGAATGACTTTGGCGAACTCTATGATTGCGCTCGATGAGAGAAGATTATGATATCTTTCCAACCCGCCAGCAGACAAAGATCAACTCAACAGGAGTGACAACGATGCATCTGATGCGCACCCTATTTCCGCCAATCGCTTTCCCGATTTTGTCTGTTCTGATCGTCTGCATTGTTTTGAACTTCGATACAACACTGGTATCAGGTCAGGATTATAAAGCACCGTCCACAATCTCACCGGAGGCGCAGAAGGCGGTCGCCGGGTTCAGTCGCGCAGCAGCGACTGCACCACTTCCCAAACCTGATGATCGAGAAGGCTGGAAAGCCGTGCAGGCCAAGGTGGAGCAGAAACGAGCCGCTGCCAACGTTGAAGTGGTCAGAAAATATCAGCCGCAAATCACGGAACGGAAACTGGGGGGCGTTCCGGTTCTCGATATCAAACCCAAAGGCTGGAAAGAGAGTGACCAGGTTCTCGTTTATACCCATGGCGGCGCTTACACGTTATACAGCGCCAAGTCCCGTCTCATGAGTGCCGTGCCGATGGCCAATGATACGGGGCTGCGTGTGATCTCAGTCGACTACACTCTGGCTCCCTGGGCGCAATGGCAGGAAGTAACCGATCAGGTGGTCTCTGTCATTCAGGCTCTGATCAAAGAAGGGCATACCTTGAAGGAAATCGCCGTTTATGGAGAGTCTGCGGGAGGCGGCATGGCTGCCGGCGTGGTGCTGAAACTTCGTGACAAAGGTCTAGGCATGCCCGCTGCGGTTGTACTCTGGTCTCCCTGGTCGGACATTACCGAAACCGGGGACACTTATGCAACGCTGCAGGATGCGGATCCACTGTTGTATTATCCCGATAACCTGAAAAACTGCGCTGATGCTTATGCCGCTTCTGAGGATCAGAAGCACCCATACGTGTCGCCCGTGTACGGTGACTATTCGAAAGGTTTTCCCCCGACGTTGATTCAGGCGGGGACCAAAGAAATATTCATGAGCAATGCCATTCGGCAGTATCAGGCCCTGGACACTGCGGGGATTCCGGTCAAACTCGACCTTTACGAAGGTATGTGGCACATCTTCCAGGTCTTTAATTACGATCTCCCGGAATCAAAACTGGCCCGCAAGAAAGTGAAAGCGTTTTTAAAACAGCATCTGGATGATCAGGATTGATGCCGTTAAGGATTCTGTACTTTCTCCAGAATTGCTGAGAGCCGCTTTACGACATCGGGATGTTCGTTCCAGACGTTCTTTGTTTCGGAAGGATCTTTATCCAGGTTGTAGAGTTGCCCCGTCGGTTCTCCTGCTGCCGGTTTGACTTCGCGGGCACGGGTGAATCCGCCTGAGCCCCGTTTGGGAACCATCTTCCATGGCCCCTGTCGTACGGAAAAATGTCCCCAGAGAGAATGATGAATCGCGTAATCCCGTAGAGGCTTATCGGTTGTTTCACCGAGCAGAGCGGGCAGAATATTGACGCTGTCTTCGCCCGCGCCGGCAGGCAGCTTCTGATTGGTGATCGCGGCGCAGGTTGCCAGCAGATCGGTGAGTTCGACCAGTTCATCACTGGTGGAGTCGGAGGGGGTATGTCCGGGCCAGCGGACAATGAAGGGGACACGGTGCCCGCCTTCCCAGATGTCGGCTTTGGTGCCTCGCAGGTGCGCATTGCCCTGATGACCACGGTCTTTGACGTACTGTCCCCGGTGATTGGGTTTATAATACTTGAGGTCATCGGTTTCCTGTGGGATCCACCAGTGATACAGACCGCCGTTATCCGAAGTAAACATGACAAGCGTATTTTCCGCAACGCCGGAACGTTTCAAAGCGTCCATGATCGCACCGACGGTCGCATCGACTTCGAGT
>JAGQQP010000306.1 GCA_020426085.1 Planctomycetaceae bacterium
TAACAGAAATCCTCGATTAACATTGTTTCCGGTTTTTGTTAGTATCTCGGCTTGATCACGAATAAATGTAGCCTGTTTCAGCAGACAGATGGCCAGGCTTTCACATACATCACCTTGTAAAACCATTTCATATAGATAATGGCCCCTGCCAGGGAACAAGGGCCGTTTTAAATATTGATGACCCTAATGGAGAATAGAGACCATGCCTCCCAAGTTGCTTTATGGTGGAATCGACTTTGATTTTGACAACCCCATATTCGGAATTGAAGAGATCAGGGAAATTAACCCTCAGCGATTTGAGATGGAACAGCTTTCCGGAATCGTGCATGTCGACAGGGAAAATCATGGAATCGTCGGCTTTAAAGACATTACCGAAAATGAATTCTGGGTCCGGGGACACATGCCCGGCTTCCCTTTAATGCCCGGCGTGATTCTCTGTGAATGTTCGGCGCAGCTTGCTGGATTCTATGCACGCAAGTACAAACTGCTGGGCGGCGATTTTCTCGGATTTGGCGGAATGAACGATGTCCGCTTCCGCAGCCCGGTCTTCCCGAATCAGCGATTAGTCATCATGGCCCAACTCGCCCGAATTCGTGCCGGCAAACGTGCCGAATTCAACTTTCAGGGACTGGTTGGCGACAGCATGGTCTTCAGCGGCCAGATGATTGGCGTGCCGATCGACAAAAATCAGGAAATCCCCGGCTCAGACGGAGCCTGATGCGAGCATATCTGATCTCCCGGAACTCGATTCGCCATGAGTCCGGGAGTTCAGTCTTTTATTACAGGCTGCGATCGGATCGGGTCGCGTGATTTCCACAACGAACCGGTAATTCACTGCGCGCCGCGGAATTGTCAAAGCTCTCGAACAGGACTTTGACTATTCATCATCTGCCGGTGGTTCGATACCGAAATCTACGATCGAAAGCAGGGCTTCAAACGGAATATTGCGTTTTGCAAAATTCGCTGCGCCCCCCTGCAGACGGTCCACAACACCCAGCGCTTTGACCACTTCACAGCCGAACTCTTCTGCCCGATCTACCGACAGCAGGGCACTGCCTGCAGTCGTAATCACATCATCCACGATCACGACTTTGTCGCCAGGCTTCACAGGGCCTTCGACATACTTGTTCGTGCCATGCCCCTTGGCTTCTTTTCGAACCATGAACCCATTCAGGGCTCTCCCCTGCTCGGCAGCAATTGCCAGCACGCCGGCAACAATCGGGTCGGCTCCAATCGACATGCCGCCAATCGCGTCGAATTCGGTATCGCCCAGCAGTTCCAGCAGACCGGCTGAGACCATCCGCAGACCATGCGAATGCAGGACCACCTGCTTGCCATCCAGGTAATAGGTACTCTTCTTACCTGAAGCCAGAGTGAAATCGCCGAACTTTAAAGCCCGCTCCCGAAACAACTCGATCAGTTTTTCCCGATCATACATGAATGCTCTGTCCCTAACCTGAATGTGTGACGTTATCGAATGCCTATCCTGACTGCGCACGTCCCATGACTGCGCTTCAATCCGGGTTGGCCACACGTATTCTACAGGCTTGAATTCAACATTCAAACGGACCGCAGGCCCAGAATACCCGAAATCGTGTTTATTACATTGTTGCATGCAGCAAACAGATCACGGGTCGTTGGTTTGAGAACAGATTCTCCCTGTATCTCAGGGACGGATCACCACTTCCGAGCCGATGCCGAGCAGGTCATAGACTTCTGCAACATGCTCATTCAACATCCGCACGCAGCCTTTCGATTCTGCTTTGCCGATGGAAGCCGGGTCGATTGTGCCATGAATCCCGTAACTGTCGCCGATATCAATCCAGCGTTCTCCCAGCGGATTGGTGGGATCATCATTGGCAATTACACCGTCAGGACCATAGTAGACAGGATCAACGAGTTTGTCTTTCACCAGAAACTTACCGGTTGGTGTCGAGTGATCTTTCCCGGTTCCAATCGAGTACCTGCGAACAAAGTAGCCATGAGCGTGTACGGTTAACGTAAAGTCACTCAAATCCACAAACGCATTGAAGGGACCTTTGATCACTTTCAATTTCTGCCCCGGTCTGATTTTCACGGGATCAATCTGATTCAGTTTCGCCAGGTATTCCCAGTTGATCTTATAATCTTTCGCGACTTTGCGAAGCTGATCGCCGGGTTGAATTTCATAAGGCGTCATGAAGTGAGGCTGGGGTGAAAAATAGATCATCCGTGCCGTTTCTTCGATACGTGATTTAATCACGGGATACAGTTCAGGCTGTGCCCAGTAGATTTTGGAGAGGCTTTTATGCGCTTCGAGAATCTTCCGCTGCTGAATCAGTTCATCAATGGCAATCAGATCGGGAATTTCCTGCTGTGCCGTGCTGGCACCAATCTCTTCTTTATAGCTCGCATGTTTGGCGGTTTTAATGACGGGTTCGCTGGCGCGTTTAATTCCTTCCGGTGGTTGAAACTGGCGAGGCGCACGCGGGTCAACCGTCTGCCGTTCGGTCATCGCCGTTTCTTCCTGCTGCAGAGGCCGTGCTGACTCTTTAAACTGCTGCGGTTGCTTAAACAGTTGAGGCTCCAATGATTCATTTACGGGGGAATCAACGGTGGTTTCCGCTTCAACAATCTGTCCGCTCATTGTCCGTTTATAAATCCGCGGGAGTTCAATATCGCGGGTTTTGTAGGCACGCTGATTATCATTTCCTTCAGGCAATGCTTCTGCTGGCGGCTCAGATTGTGCGATGATCGTTTCGTTGGACAGAATCGGTTCAGCTTCGTCAGTCTCCGACTCTGATTGAGTGACCGCCTGCTGCTCCTCTTCATGCAGCGCACCCGTGGGAGCACTACCCACCTGAAAAGGGAGCAGATCATATTTCCAGGCAGCAGTTCCCAGAATCCCCAGTCCGGCAATCATGATAAAACGAAAGGGAGTAATCAATCGGCCCCGGTTACGACTTCGCATCTTGTCTTCTTCCTTGATTCACAATCCATCCGTGTATTGGTTACAATCAGAGAGGCGGAACTATAGCAAATCCGTCCGATTAAGCCTACGGCGATCTCGCGAAATTCGACTTGAGTATCCTGAGACGTAAGTCTTATATTAATAATTGTTTAAGATAGAACCACCGCACACCACCGATCGGCGGGAATTACAAACTTTCGACAAAACAACCCTAGTCAACAAGACCCTTATTGCATAACATTTGCAAAAACAAATACGATATTTTGCCGTCTGCTCTGCCAGACCGCTTTTTCTGCCCAACAATCGAGGTCAGTATGTCTCTGCTGCTGGAAAATGTGAAAAAGAGTTATCGCGAACCCGATGGCTCCACGCTTCCGATTCTGGATATCGAGCGATTTGAAATCAAAGACAAAGAACAGGTCGTCCTGATCGGCGAGAGTGGCTCCGGGAAATCGACACTGTTAAATGTCATCTCCGGCATCACTGCCGTCGACAGCGGAAAAATCACCATTGCCGGCACCGAGATCGCTTCGATGGCCGAAGTCGTCCGCGACCGCTTCCGGGCCGAACGCATTGGCTTTGTCTTTCAGACGTTCAATCTGCTGCCGGCATTTTCTGCGCTGGAAAATGTACTGCTGGGTATGAGCTTCTCCCGCAAAAAACCGAGTCGCGAACGGGCGAAAGAACTGCTGGCACTCGTCGGTCTGGAACACCGCCTCAATCATCACCCCAAGCAGATGTCAGTGGGTGAACAACAACGCGTCGCTGTAGCCCGGGCACTGGCCAATCAACCCCGACTGCTGCTGGCGGATGAACCCACGGCTAACGTTGACATCGCCAATCAGCAGACGATTTTAGAATTACTCCGCGACGCCTGTACCCAAAATCAGATCGCCATGCTGCTGGTCACCCACTCACAGGAAGTCGCGAAACAGTTTGAGCGTGTTGAGACGCTGACGGAATTCAACAAAGTGCATGCCCGCGTCTGACAGCTGCGATAAGCCACGGTAACATTCATCATTCTTCTTTTGCGAACAAAGTAATCTCTCTAATGAATACTCTGACGATAGCCTGGAAAAGTATCCGACAACGCCGCATCGCTTCTCTACTGACGGCTTTGAGTGTTGCCCTGGGTGTCACGCTGATGATCTCTGTCCTGGTCATTAACGGCGTCATCGATCGCATGTTCAATCAGACTGCCAGCGGTTACGATCTGATTGTCGGCCCCAAGGGGAGTGCACTGCAACTGGTGTTGAATACGGTCTTCCGGGTCGGAGCTCCGATCGAAAATCTGCCTTACCGCTATTACACCGAGCTGCAGAAAGACCCACGCGTCAAAGAAGCTATTCCGTTCGCCATCGGCGACGTGACCCAGAAAGGGGGCTTCCCGATTGTTGGCACTATCCCCCGCTACTTCGCACTGGAATACATTCCCGGTCGCCATTTCCGCATCAACAAAGAGGGAAAGTTCCTGCCGGGCACCTGGGATTCAGTCATCGGTTCTGCCGTAGCCAAACAGAACAACTGGAAGATGGGGGACGAGTTCAGTCTGATTCATGGTTCCGCAGAAAGCGGACACGTGCATGATGAGAAATTCAAAATCGTCGGCATCCTGGCACCAACGGGAACGCCCAACGACCGGACCGTCTTCGTCAACCTGCGCGGTTTTTATCAGGTCTCCGGTCACGAGAAACCACTGGAAGAGGCCATCCGCCGCGAAGCCGCCTTCTTCGGCGAAAAAGTGGATGAAGAAAAACTGAAAGCCCAACTCAAAGAAAGCGCAGAACACGATCACCATGATCACAGCGGACACGATCACGGTCATGACCACGGCCATGAAGTCCCCGATGCTCAGAAAGAAGTCACCGCGATCCTCGTGCAGATGAAAGGGGACCGCCTGCGCGGGTTCTCCTCCATCAAGTTTCAATCGGAGCTGAAAGAAGGCAATCAGGCACAGGCCGTCAACCCGATCCAGCAGATCAGCTGGTTGATGACGAATATCGTAGGCAACATCAGAACCATGCTCATCGTGTTGACGTCGTTGATCATTGTTGTTTCCGGAGTCGGCATTTTCGTGAGCATCTATAACTCCATGTCCGACCGTAAAAGAGAAATTGCCATCATGCGTGCCCTGGGCGCAGGCCGCGCAACCGTTTTTGCGATCATCCTCTCAGAATCGGTCCTGCTCTGTCTGGGGGGTGGCATCCTGGGAATGATTCTGGGCCACGGTCTGGTCTTTATCGCCGCACCGATTATCGAAGCCCGCAGCGGCCTGTTGATCGATCCATTTGCTTTCAGTTCCACCGAACTGATCCTGCTGCCAATTCTTGTGGTTCTGGCATCCCTGGTCGGATTCATCCCCGCCATGACTGCCTACCGCACCGACGTTGCCAGCACCTTAAGCGATTGAGCATCACTTTTTCACCAGAGTACACTCCGTCTGAAATACGGCTATGAATAGAAAAGAACGCCCTGCTGCCCCAGGCAGCGTGTTCTTCATCCATATTTCATACCCGCCTCACTCGCACTTCATGCTGTGTCTTTACACTACCTGTCATTACAGACACCTGAAAATGACAGTCTCTTTCGTACTGACGCCGCATGCGATTTCAATCCGCTTACATCTCGACGCGTCTGGAACAGAGCAATCGAGGTGTCCTGACTGCCTGGTCTGTGGTGGCTGCATTTACCACTTACTTC
>JAGQQP010000307.1 GCA_020426085.1 Planctomycetaceae bacterium
TCATCGGCCATCTGGTGATGATCGGTTATTATTAATTCCAGCCCCAGTTCTCGGGCCAGTGCCGCTTCATTCACACTGGTGATTCCGCAGTCAACTGTAATCAGCAAGCGCTGCGGGTCTTCTTCGTGTAACTGCCGAATGGCATCGCAGTTTAAGCCGTACCCATCATCCAGACGATTGGGAATGAAATAGTCACACTGCCCGTTGGCCAGCGTAATGCATTGCAACAGAATGCTGGTGGCCGTCATTCCGTCCACATCGTAGTCACCATAAATGGTGATACGCCGTTTCTCATTCAGAGCGGCAACGATCCGATCAGAGGCGGATTCAACGCCGGGCATGGAACAGGGTTCCAGCAGTTCCGTCATGCGGGCATCGATAAAGCTTCGAGCGGCGGCAGCGTCCTGAAGTCCCCGGGCAATGAGCACCTGTGCCAGCAGAGGCGAAATTCGCATTTCGGAACTGAGACGACGCACTTGTGATTCATCGTGGGGGGCAAAACGCCAGTTTTGAGTCATCCCTGCTCTCGATTCCATGCATAAAGTTCAAAATCAGAAGTACGGCGCTTACCAATTAAAACAGAGTCGTGTCCGGCTGTCAAAACAGCTGGTTTCTCTAAATGTACAAAAAGTGAGGCTGTCAGCTGAATTCTGAGGAATCGAACCTGCTGTACCTGGACTTTGTCTGTGCAGAAAGCAGGATAGCAGCATAATCGGCCCAATCGAACTGATCATTAAGGTAGAAATGGGAGATAACAGTGACCTGACTTGTCGGCGCCCTGCTTCCTGACTAAACTGTGGGCTGCTATCGATTTCACGATACTTCTGTAACTGATTGAATTACGAATTAAGGTTTTGGGATGAAACACGTTCTTTCTGCTCTTGTGATGAACCAACCGGGTGTACTGGCCCATATTTCAGGGATGCTCGCCTCGCGCGCCTTCAATATCGAGAGCCTGGCCGTCGGTGAGACTGAAGAACCTGAATTTTCCCGAATCACTTTCGTCGTAGGCGATTACAACAAACTCGATCAGGTCAGAAAACAGCTGGAAAAACTGGTAACCGTCGTAAAAGTGGTCGACTTTTCCGGTCAGGATTTTGTGGAACGTGACCTGATGCTGATGAAAGTCTCAGCACCCGGCAAAACACGTTCAGAAATTCGTGAATTAGTCGAAATTTTCCGTGCGAAAATCGTTGACGTGAGCACTGAAAACGTGATGATCGAAATCTCCGGTCAGGAATCTAAAATCAACGCATTCATCGACGTAATGCGTCCATTTGGAATACTGGAGATCGTCCGTACAGGAAGAATTGCCCTGTTACGTTCAGAAACAGTGAAAGCAGATGTGGATTCAGAGGCCGTGGAAACGGTTTAAAGATCCACCAGAATTAACATCGCAAGCTGTAAATCACGGTTGCTTTGTTCTCTCCGGACAGAATGTTGTTTCTTATCCTCACCGATCTGATAACGACTGACTGTCCAAATTCCCATAGAAGTAGATCCGGTTCTGCTTCTCTCAGTCTTACATGAAACATACAAGAGATCAGGATTATGGCAGTAACAATTTATTACGATGACGATGCAGATTTGTCTTTGTTGAAAGACAAGACCATTGCCATTCTTGGCTACGGAAGCCAGGGACATGCACAGGCACAAAACCTTCGCGACAGCGGCTGCAATGTGATTATTGGACAGCGCAAAGGAAGCGAAAACTACGATCTGGCCGTCAGCCATGGTTTTGAACCGGTTTCCATCGCAGAAGCGACCAAACAGGGTGATCTGGTAAACATTCTGCTGCCAGACGAAGTTCAGGGTGATCTCTACAAAACAGAGATCCTGCCGAACCTCAGCAAAGGAAATCTGCTGCTTTGCTCTCATGGTTTCAATATTCACTTTAACCAGGTTGTTCCACCCGCTGGTGTTGATGCAGCTCTGGTCGCTCCTAAAGGCCCCGGACATCTCGTACGCAGCGAATACGTCAAAGGGGGCGGTGTTCCTTCTCTGATCGCTCTGGTTGATGGTGCCGCTGAAAGCACCCGTCAACTTGCTTTAGCTTATGCTAAAGGGATTGGTGGTACACGCGGTGGTGTGATTGAAACCTCTTTCGCTGAAGAAACAGAAACCGATCTCTTTGGTGAGCAGGTTGTTCTCTGTGGCGGCGTCAGTGAACTGGTAAAAGCTGGTTTTGACACTCTTGTTGAAGCCGGTTATCAGCCCGAAATGGCTTACTTCGAATGTATGCATGAGCTGAAACTGATCGTGGACCTGTTCTACGAAGGCGGTTTGAACTACATGCGATACAGCGTTTCCAACACAGCAGAATACGGCGATTACTCCAGTGGTCCCCGGATCATCACTGACGAAACCCGCCAGGAAATGAAGAAAATTCTGTCGGAAATCCAGACTGGTGAATTCGCGAAAAACTGGTTACTGGAAAACAAAGCGAACCAGGCTTCATTCAAAGCCATTCGCCGCCTGAATCGCCAGCATCCCATTGAAGCCGTCGGAAAAGAACTCCGTCGCATGATGAGCTGGATTGATTCCAAAGAAGTTTAATCCACTTCGCAGATAACTCATAACCGATAACGTGGTAGAAGCTTATGAAGTTTCTACCACGTTTTTTTATGAACTGATTCATGCTTCGAAAGTGATAACAATTCGAGCGCGACTTGTCTTTACAGAGGATCGGTCATATAAAAAAGAAAGTTGTCTTTTCAATCACTGGGAAACAGAACATGTCTTCATCTTTGCCTCTGCACTCGCAGCATCAACGAACTTATCATGACAATAAGTTTGTGTACCCGGTGCTTTCCCGTCGAAGTAAGGGGATTTCAATCGGAATCAATCTGAATCCCGATAAAATCTGCAACTTTGACTGTATCTATTGCCAGGTGGATCGCCGCGAAGAATCAGAAACCCGCTTTGTCGGTACCGAACAGCTGATACAGGAACTGGATCACATGCTGAAATTTGTGCTCAGTGGTGAGATCTATCAGGACCCCAAATTTTCAGAAGTCCCGGCGGAATTGCGACGATTGAATGACATTGCATTTTCCGGAGATGGAGAACCGACAACGTATCGCAATTTCGATCAGATCGTCAAAGATGTCGCTGCGCTGAAACGCAAACATTCCGCGTCTGGTGTCAAAATGGTGCTGATCAGCAACGCCAGTATGTTCCATCGAGCAAGTACCCAGGCGGCGCTGGCTGTTTTCGATGTCAATCAGGGAGAGATCTGGGCCAAACTGGATGCGGGTACGGAAGATTATTTCAAAACCATCGATCGAACGAAAATCCGTTTCTCACAGGTGCTGGACAACCTCTTACTGGCTGCAGAACAGCGGCCGATTGTGATTCAGAGCCTGTTTATGCTCGTCAATCAGCAGCCCCCCTCGAACGAGGAAATTGACGCCTATTGTTCACGTCTGAATGAAATCGTAGAAGCCGGTGGGCAAATCAAGCTGGTGCAGGTCTATACGATTGCAAGACGTACAGCGGAAGAATATGTAACCTCACTCAGCACCGTGCAAGTGGATGAAATCGCCCGCAAAGTCACTGCGCAGACGAAGCTGCCGGTAGAAGTCTACTACGGAAACGCCGACTGACAGAGAAGCGCCCTCTGTCAGTCATCTGGCGATGCGAGCGCAAATTCGTTACTCGTCCAGTTGAACTGGCTCGAGATCTTTCGTGTTCCGTTCAATTGCCAGCACAATCGTCTGCTGACGACGCTTATTGGACGATGTATTCACTGCCGGAATCACTTGTCTGCCGTTCGGCAGGCTCAACCGCAGTGCGAAGCGTCCTTCTTTGCTGACCGGGATCTTTTCGCCCAGCAAAGTAACTTCTGCCTGTGGGTCCGAAGTACCATGAATCAACAGTTCCGTTTCAACGTGGAACTCTTTTTTGGCTTTCTTACTCTTCGATCCATTTGAATCGCCATTGGAATCCAGTGATAACGGCAGAGACAGTCTGGAAATCGGAGTCCCATTATTCTCGTTACGGGAAGTGTACCGGCGGGAACGAGTCGCAGAATAATTGCTGTCGAGTGCCCGTTTGGTTTTACTTCCTTTCTCACAGACTTCAGGCATTGGCGGAGTCAGTTTATGTGAGTAAACCAGCCCGAAGAATTTATTCTGAGGGGTCACGAAACCCAGTTGCAGTTTGTAAGAACGAGCCGGCTGGTCGATCTGCACATACCACAAACCGGAATCGATTTTGATCTCGACGTCTTTAACATATGCTTTACTGGTGCGGCTGTTTTCATTCGTAGTGATATCGTACACACGGATGACAGGAACTGCCTGGTACCAGTAGGCTCCCAAAGCTGCTTTTGCCCGGTCCAGACTTCCCTGGGTAATCGTCCAGTTGGCCAGTAACCAGTGAGAATCCTTTACCTGGGCGTTGAGTTTGGTTTCAACCGACTCAGAAGTCGGATGCATTTTTTCGCTATGAGAAGTGTGCCCGTTGGATTTGAGCAGTTTTTGAATGCGGGCCTGATGCTCTGTAGGAGTCTGGCTCGTTGAACTTTGAGAAGGGAAAGCAGGAACAGCAGCGGGACTTTGAACCTCTGAAGGAGGGGACTTTTGTGTTGTGGTTGTTGATTTGGGCTTCGGTTTTGATTTTGCTGTCTTAATCTTGGCGATGGCCTTAACTAATTCCTGCTTCCGCATGCCATGCCAACCGGCGATACCATGAGACTTTGCAGTGGCAGCTAAATCACGACGAGTTTGACTCTCGAGGGACTTTAGAATCGTTGGGGACATTAGGAATGACTCCCAAATATCAATCAAAACACTGGTCGGTGTCTTAATTTTGCTTCAGTCTTCCATGACACTCAGGTTCAAGTTTTAGCCCATCTGCCCCGTTTCAGCACATTCAGCAAGCCGTCTGAGATGAAAAGTCCTTTATTTCTAACGACCGTAATGCGATGAACAATATGTAAACGTCAAATCTAAATTTCGACCAGGACGCTACTCTCCTCAGAACAGAAAGCCACTAGGTAGTTATTCTCAATTTCAGGAACTGTAACCAGTTATATGATAGCTGTTAAAGAAATCCTGGAGCCACAACAATGGACGTCTAAACAGGTTGAAAAATCAGTTTTAGCGATTTGAAAACCGATTTATCAAGCGAATATCTGCCACAAACTCACCGCCAACCACGACAGGCTGGAGTATGAATCATTATTGAAACATGGGTCTACTTTTAACACGAGACAGGATAAAAAGCAACTATCGGAGTATTCTGATTTATTCAGAATACTCTAATCAGACACTGTATCATGATGCTATCATTGCAGTTATAAATTTAGTCTCATCAAAATTTCATCGACTACACAATTTAGTCAAACTCTCACTGATCACGCTGGCACTTCATCATGACAATACAGGAAGATCATAAACAGCGGGGATTTTTCATCCCTGAAAGAGAGTCCTGAGGTAGATACCTCAAACTGAAATACAGACTCTGACCTTTAAGTCTGATTTTGATTCTTACGGCTAATAGGTCCTGCCCGGCGGCAATTTCATTATTGAGAATAATCGTTTTCGAATAATTCCACTGGTGAGTTCTTTGACTATCCGGAAGATTGCCGTTAGAGTCTGTTTTTAATCTGTCTGCTTAACCTGAGCTGACAGGCTGCTCTGAAAC
>JAGQQP010000308.1 GCA_020426085.1 Planctomycetaceae bacterium
GGGTTCCGGGGGGAAACGTGTCAAGACGCGCCCGTCGTGTTTACCCGTGCGGTTATCTTCCTGAATGATCGTACGAATGAAGTCGGTTGACGTTTTTTCTTCGGGAGTTGACATCCCTTACTCCTTATTGGAATTCTTCAGTGACAGGCCACGCCTGTTTTATGTTTTCAGCTTGCTTCAGACATTCTGCGTAAGACCAATCGCCCGGTCAATTCGCCTGATACATGCATCTTTTCCCAGAATCGACAGGCAGTCAAACATCCCGATTCCGGTTCCTTTACCGCTGACAGCGACCCGCAGAGCATGAATAATCTGCCCCATGCCAATCCCTTCCGCTTCTACAAATTCGTGCAGTAGCTGATCGAGGGCTGACGCAGAGAAATCCTCCGCTTGAGCCAGTTGATCCTTAAACTTTTCTAACAGAGCGACTGCGTCATCAGATTTCTGAATCCGCTTTTTAAAGGCTTTGTCATCATATTCGAGCTGATCGTCGGCTACAAAAAACTCGTCGAACTCCAGTATATCACTGGCGATTTTCAAACGATCTTCCATGCCAACTATCACGCGACTGATCCGCTCCCTGGTTTCAGGCTGACTGGCATCCTGTACCAGCCCCGCTTTCTCCAGAAACGGACTGCAATGTTCGATTTTTTCTTCCAACGACAACTGGTTCATCCAGTAAGACTGAAAATTGAGTAATTTATCGGGATCTAATCCTGCAGCAGCTTTGACAATGCGATCGAGGGAAAAGTTCTCGACAATCGTGTCTAATGACATCGTTTCGGTCTTATCATCCAGTGACCAGCCCAGGCGGGCCAGAGCATTCAGAATCGCTTCCGGCAGATAACCGATCTTTTCATAATATTCAACCATCACCGGATCCAGGCCGCCGGCGTTCTCCAGTCCAATCCTCGGGAAGACCGCTTCCGCCTTATCGAACATTTTCTTGAACTGTGGACTCTTACGGTATTTATCGAGCTTTCGCTTACTCAGTTTTTCTTTCCCGCCCGGTGCTGCCACAAACGGGATGTGGGCGAACTGGGGCAATTCATATCCCAGTGCCTGATAAATCAGTATCTGGACCGGCGTGTTAGAGAGATGTTCTTCCGCACGAATGACATGCGAAATCTGCATCTGTGCATCGTCGATCACGGTTGCCAGATTATACAGCGGCGTTCCATTCCCACGCAGAATCACCGGATCGGGCATCAAGCCGGCATCAAATTCCACGTGGCCTCGAACGGCATCATCGATCTGGATTTTCTGATCGCGGGGAACCAGCAGGCGCACCACTGACGGACGCCCTTCCGCTGCATACTGTTCCAGTTCACTCTCGGTCAGTTCCAGCGAACGTCGAATATTCAGATAGTTTTTCTTTTCCTGGCTGGCGGCTTCGCGATCGGCCTGAATCTGCTCGGGGGTATCATAATCCCGGTAGGCTTTCCCGTCTGCCAGCAACTGATCTACGGCAGCCCGGTACAGATCATTTCGTTCGGACTGAAAATAAGGACCGTGCTCGCCCCCCACTTCGGGACCTTCATCCCAGTCGAGTCCCAGCCATTTGAATGCCTGCAGAATGGGGCCCAGTGCCTCGGACAGATTGCGCTCCTGATCGGTATCATCAATACGGAGAATAAACTGCCCCCCGTTGTGCCTTGCCCAGAGCCAGTTGAAGAGTGCGGTCCGCATGCCTCCAATGTGCATATAGCCTGTGGGACTGGGAGCAAAACGCGTTCGAACGGTACTCATAAATAGACTCTTATCATTCGCAGGGAAAGCGATCGGGTTTTGGGAAAGTCACGAAAAACACCCGGGGCAGCCAGGCGTCTCACGGGAGATTTAATTTAGACGACTGATCATAAAAGACCACCACCCATCCGACAAGTATATTTAGAGATACAACTTAGTGCATTTTCACGTTTTCTGAGCTTCTTCCGCCACTGGTACCGGTCTTGACGCTTCCCCCGACGCGATCTAGCATTCCAGCATGAAACGTTTCCTGCTGTTCTTTTTTTTAGTGCTGTTGCTCCTGGGAGGGATCACGGGGGGGCTGTATTGGTCCTCTGCTCAGGTCCCTGATTTTTATCAGGAGGCGCTACAGGAACAGGTTGAACCGGAAGTCCGCCAGGAAGAAGCCAAAGAGTTCGTCCAGCGTTCCATGCAGGTTGTGAACGATGTTCGCAATCACGAGCCCCTCTGGTCACAGGAATTCAGCGAGCAGCAGGTGAATGCCTGGCTGGCCGAGGAACTGCACCAGAAATACGATAAATGGGTCCCCGATGGCGTCACCGACCCGCGCATCCGGTTCGAAAAGAATCAGGTTGAGCTGGGATTTCATCTGACGCTCCCCAAATGGTCGGGCATCATCAGCCTCAAATTCAAACCCTGGTTGATGAAAGAAAATCGCCTGGTACTCGAGCTTGAACAGGCCCGCGCCGGTTTGCTCCCCATCCCGATTGACGAAGCCATGACCGAACTGATTCAGGAGGCGCGTAAAGAAGGCTGGTATATCGAATGGGGGGAATCCAACGGAAATGATACGTTAATCATTTACCTGGATCGTCGGAAACCGGAACTCCCCGAACTGACCGCGTTAGCCGTGGAAACCGGCCTCTTTCGGATTGCAGGTAAGTCTGGATCAGACAGCCAGTGAATTTCTGAGTGACGGCTGCCCGTCATCAGAAAAAAGGAGTGTAATTCAAATCCCAGACAGATTCCTCAGCGGTCTGCTTCAACGTAACGCGCCCGGCAAGTTCTTCGCCCGTCAGCAGCGCAACATACAGACCCGCTTTTTTTTCCAGAAGTGTGAACGATCCCCTGTCCCAGCGTTTCACGGTGCCCCGCTCTCCGCTGACAGGTCCTTCGTATTCCAGATAGACGAGACGATGATCGGGCAGTGACTCGGCTGTCAGATCCAGTGATGTTTCATCGGATGCAGGATCAATCTCGGGAGCTATCGGCAGCCTCCAGGTTTTGAGAACTCCCTCCTCTTCCAGCATCAGATCCCAGTGTACTTCGGGATGATCGTGGCGGAGTATTACGTACTGTTGCATGATGGCTTACTTTCGGAAATAACCTGATTGACCAGTTGCTCCCAATGCAGAAAGTACTTCTCGGCAAAATAACGTTCTTTGACCTGCAAAGCTTCGTTTGACAGTCGGCTCCGCAGTGCTTCATCCCCCATCAGGCGTTTCAATGCCTGACCGAGTTCTGCCACGCTCCCCGCAGGAACCAGCAGACCATCCAACTCCGGTCGAATTATTTCAGCAGGTCCGCTTTCACAGTCATAACTGATGCACGCCAGCCCGCGGGACATTGCCTGCAGAAGGGCATTGGGAAAACCTTCATAGCGGGAAGGTAACACAAACAGTGCTCCCTGATCCAGCTGCAGCTCAGGCTCGGATGTCCAGCCCGGTAACTCGACCTGGTCCTGTAATCCCAGGTGATTGATCTGTTCCTGAAGCGAATCGCGCAGGGGGCCTTCGCCCAGAATGCATAACCGCCAGTCTGGAAAGTCGGCTGCAAGGGAAGCAAAGGCATCCAGCAGACGATCAAAGCCTTTCTCGTGAGAAAGACGCCCCAGTCCCAGAATCAATTTGGAGGGACTCCGGTCAGCGAGAGTTTCGGGGGAAACTGGAGGTACATCCGGAGAACGGGGAGTCGGTACTGCGTTCGGGATCACTTCAATGCTAGTTGACTTCAACCACTGTCTGCAGAAATCAGCCACCCCCTGTGTCTGAACGACCAAGGCATTTGCCCGTGGATAAGTTCGTTTTCGCAGGAACGACCACAGCCTGCCAATCGGATGATGCCTCGGGTCCGAACGTTCCGAGATGATCACCGGACAGCGCATTCTACCTGCCGCCAGCAGCGTCAACACATTCATCCGATCCGTCAGACTGATCACAACGTCTGGCTGGGAGCGGGCAATCGCTGACTGCAGGAAATTAATTCTCAACCTGTTACTGGAGATCGCCTGGAACAGGTTTTGGGAATCCTGCATGAGATCTAAGGCAATCCGCTGTACAGGTTCTTCCAGCGAAAAAGTATCGGTCTCAGCAGAATCCAGGGTAATCAGGGTCACTTCCTCCCCCTGTCGTGCCCAATGATTGGCCATCATCGCTGCAACCCCTTCGGCACCGCCCAGGCTGAGAGAAGGAACTGTGATGGTCAAACGACGCGACAAGGCCTGCAATCCCATTATGTAAGGTATTGTTATTCTGAGAGATACAACTTGATACAAAAACTACATCGCAAGTTATAAGCAAGACTACCGCATCAGTGAACGGACCACAAGTCGTTGTAATTCTTACTTTAAAGCCGACGGAAAATTGCTCTACGCGCTGATTCTGATTTCTGTTAGATTGCGATCCTCTCAACTCTCAATTCCTGCCTGACTTCTCCCCTCCCTGATTCTCTCGATACTCCCGTCATACGCTTTACCACGGATGGTACTATGGCCGAAAAGTCTAAAAAGAAAACGTCTCTCGTCAAATCATGGAAATTGCGCGGACTGGCTTTGCTGCTCATCGGCTTGTTGGGCGGAGGCATGTTCCATTTCGACATTGTCAAACCGAAGCAGGTTACGCGCTGGGTCACGGATATCATTTCTTCGACCGTCTCCCCGTCGACTCCCTCTGACTGGGATGCGACAGAGATTGACCTGCCCCGCTCCGAGGATACCATTCGCATCGCCACCTTTAACATTCAGGTGTTTGGACAAAGCAAGATGCAGAAACCGGAAGTCCCTCAGATTCTGGCCCGCATCATTCAGCAGTTTGATGTCGTCGCAGTCCAGGAAATTCGCGCGTTAGACCAGTCATTTCTGGATGACTTTCTGAAATTTCTCAATGCGGGAGAACAGCAGTACGGCTGTCTGGTTGGCCCCCGGCAGGGTCGCACGGCCAGCAAGGAACAGTATGCCTACTTCTATAATACGGCTCGCATTACCGTCAACGAAAAATGGACTTATACGGTCATCGATAAATATGACAAATTACATCGCCCCCCCTATGTCGCTCATTTTCAGACCCTCAGCCCTTCCAGCAGTAATCCTTTTACGTTTTCTCTGATCAATATCCATACCGATCCCGATGAAACCGATCAGGAATTGAATGTACTGGACGACGTGTATCGTGTCGTCGCCAATGATGGCAGCCAGGAAGACGACGTCATTCTACTGGGTGATCTGAATGTGGACGATCAGCATCTGGGAGAACTCGGGCAACTTAACGATATCATGTGGACCGTTTCAAAAACCCCGACCAATACCAGAAAATCGAAACAATACGACAACATTCTCTTCAGCCGTCGTCGTTCTCAGGAATTTACAGGTAAGTCGGGCGTTTATGATTTCCGAACCCGGTTCAAACTGTCAGAGAAAGAAGCACTCACCGTTTCAGACCATCTGCCGATCTGGGCCGAATTTCATATTTCCGAAAACGGATCCGTCAGACAGGCATCTGCACAACAGCCTGTGCAACGTTGAAGAAATTATTTTCCCGTCCGCAAAGTCAACAGGCTGAATTCCGGTCGACACAGCCAGCGCAGAGGATGTATTCCTGAGACGCCCCGACTGACGTGCATCAACGTCGATTTGCGATAGAACGTACCACTGGTATAGCGGGTACCGTGCACACTGGGAGCA
>JAGQQP010000309.1 GCA_020426085.1 Planctomycetaceae bacterium
CGGGATGCATGATCCGCAGCACATTCTGGAGATTCGCGCGAAGTTGCAATCGGTGGTTGCCACGAATATCAAAGCGAAACAGAATCCCGACAGCTGTTTTCCCCTGGAGCCGGCGGAAGTGTATTATGAATCATCGCCTGACAACGAACGGAACTGGGTGAGCTTTCGCGATCCGTTTTATTTTCATGAAGGCGATCACAGCTGGTTATTGATGGCGGCTCGAGTGAATGACGGGCCGCTGGTGCGACGAGGCTGTGTGGGACTGATGGAAGAAGTCGCCCCCAATCAGTTTCAGGCTTTGCCTCCATTGCATGCACCGATGATTTATGACGACATCGAAGTCCCGAATCTGTTTCGGATTGACGGCGATTATTATCTGATCGGCAGTCTGCGGGAAGATGCCAAGATTCGTTACTGGCATACGGAGAATCTGGATAAGCCCTGGCGTAACTATTACGACAATGTTCTGCTGGCGCAGGGTAATTATGCCGGCCGCATCTGTCGGGATGATAAAGGGATTCTGCTCTGGAATTTTTATACCAGTTCGCCACACGATCGGACTGTGAATAATCTGCTGCCACCTCCCAAACGGCTGGAGCGGCTTCCTAACGGACAGCTCCGCGCCAGAACATATGAAGGAATTCTGGAACGCGTGATCGATCGACTCGATTCCCACCGATTGCACGTGTTAAAAGGGACTCACGAAGAATCATTTTTCCGTGTGGACGATGGATCGCTGAAGGTGGTGAGTGAAGCCGGTTATCAGGGGTTTGTGTTCAATGAAGAAGTCGACTGCTTTCTGTTGAAGTGTCGTTTTTCGATGCAGGGAGATGGCAAATGCGGCATCCTGATTCGCATCGACGCAGAATCGTATGACGGATATTACCTGTCGCTGGATCTGTTGAAAGGGATCGCTCAGTTTCGTTCCTGGAAAACGGGAGAAGAGAAGTCGGGCGAGAACATGATGCAGTTTGAGTCGCTGCAGGATGGTTTCTGGCGGGTGAGGGATCCCGAAGATGTCGAGATTCAAATGCTATCGTTCGGCAGTTATCACGAGTTGAGTGTGAATGGGGGCGTGGTGCTCTCGCTGGCGAACGCGACCTTCAACAGTGGGATGCTGGGTTTCTATGTGGAGACAGCGACACTGCAGATCAACCATCTGGAAGTGCACCGCCTCGAGCCACCCACTCAGTCCGACGATCACCTTGCCAGTGGCTGGCGGAAGAATGATCACGTGGAAGAAGACAAGTGAATGAATCGTGTGTCAAGAAGATCCGGACACGTGTATCTATTAGAATTTATCCATGAGTATAAGGCAGCAGCAGGCTGACGGCGGTTCTTAGTGCCAGGAAAATCGAAGAGATCAATCCAATGAAGCCGAGAATTTTCATCCAGGCGGGAATGGAGTTCTCGCCTTTCATGTCGGCGCGGGTAGCCAGCCAGAGCATGGCGATTGCCAGCATGGGAATTCCCAGCACGGTCAGTGACTGAGCAAAGATAATCAGTGCCATGGGTTTCTGTCCCATGGCTTTTGTATAAATCGCGACGGCCATCCCCGTTATCAGTGCGAACACGGTGAACAGTTTGGGCCATTTCTGATCGATGTAGCCGCCGAGTCCAAAGCCATCAGCCAGGATTGAACCACCTATCATGGCGTTGACCAGGAACGAGCTGAAAGCACCGGCGAAAATCCCCAGTGAGAAGATGACCATAGCAGAGGTTCCAAATGCAGGTTCCAGACTTTTGGAAACGTCGGCAACAGATTTCAATTCCACAACATCGGGATTGTGATAGAGAACTTTGGCGGCAGTGATTAAGACCATCATTGTGATCAATCCCAGCATGCTGATGCCAAGTGTCGAATCGATAAGTCCCTGCTTCAGATTGTCTCTGGTCCAGCCTTTTTGACGCACCAGATAAGACTGGTAAAAAGCTCCTGCAACAGAGAATGTGGTCGCATACAGAGCTACCAGCGGCGTCATTAAGTCCTGGACTTTTTCCGTTTCCGGATTCCATTTTGGTAGAATCGTATCAAAGGTACCGGGGGGAATGGACGGGATAAAACCAGTCAAGGCAGCCAGCCAGTCCGGTTTTACTTGAAAAAGATTGATGGCAAAGGCAACCATCATGATCCCCACCAGCAACTTCATTAATTTTTCAATGATGCCGTAGAGATGTTTAAAACCATAGAGTGCCAGAATAATGAAAGCATTCATAAAAATGATAATCAGAATCGGAATCGTAGTGGACGCCATCGATTCCTTTTTCTTTACATCCTCGACTGGTTTCGCAGCAGCCAGGGGATCAGCGTCTTCTGTTGAACCAGCATCGGCTTGTGGCTTATCATCAGCGGCCGGATTTTCCACCGCTTCTGCCTGGGGTGGCTCCAGGAACGGTTCGACGGCAGCCAGGATCCCGAGGTTGTTACTGAATTGAAAACAGGCCGCAATCAGAAACAGGATGATACCTGTTGCAGCAGCAACCGGTCGACCGGCGCGTTCTGCCAGTTCATCACAGATCGTGCCTTTCAGTTGAATTCCCAGTCGTGCTGAAAGCGCCGTCATGGCAATCATCATGATGACAGCGATCACCAGCACCCAGGTCATCTGGTAGGCGTATGTGTGACCGATTTTGGAGGCCGACAGAATACTACCCGGCCCGAGTACCACCGACGCGGTAATAATGGCGGGGCCCAGACTGGCGAGAATACGTTTGAAGAAACTGGTTGGCGGCTGGTCGTTCATGGAGGATGCACCGTATTTTCTAAAGATAGATTAGTAATGGCTGCATCTTAACAAAACAGGCACGGAAAATGAGGTTTCCGCGAGGTTTTTTATTCAAAACGATCGTAAATCAATACCTCATCCAGTGATAACTGTCCTCCCCGTTCATTGGCGGGGCGAATTGGTTTTCCGACGACGACGAACATGGAAATCAGAAAATCCTCTGGAAGATTGATCAGGTCGGCGACTTTGTCAAAGTCGAAACCGTCCATGGGGCAGGTATCGTAGCCCATGTCTTTGGCGACCAGCATCATGGTTTGAGCGGCCATGCCACAGGAGCGTTGCGCTTCATCACGTTCCAGCTGCTCTTCGTTTTTATAAAATGAGAGGATCATGGGAACCAGCGCTTTCTGTACCGGTTCGGGGGCATTCTGCCAGTAACGCATCGGATCTTTCTGCCAGGACTTCATATCAGCACAGATCACAACCAGCAGAGAGGCATCGGTCACCTGTGCCTGATTCCAAGAGGCTTCGCGGATTTTCTGCCGCAACTCAGGGTCTTTCACTACGACAAAACGCCAGTGCTGGATATTAAAGGCGGTGGGAGAAAGCATTGTGTAAGACAGGAGTTTATGGATTTCCTCGTCTGTCATTCGATGATCGGGGTCGTAGGATTTGACAGAACGTCTTGCTTCAACTGCTTTTAAGGTTTCCATTCTCATTCACTTTAATCAATAAACACACAGAGACAAATCGAATTGCGGCTATTGCTATCATAGGCAGTCTTCCCCCTGAATAACACTGTTTCGCGGAAATCCGGGACAGGAAATCGCCTCTTTTGATGAATATCCCGACCGGGAAGCCGGAATCTTTCCGGGAAGAACATTGTCGCTGCCTGAAAATCCCCATATAGTTACCACAGCGGGCAGCCGAACAGCAGACGCCGACACGGATGATCATCACGAATGCCCTGCATCGGGTTCATCCTGCACAACGGACTCAAACACAGGATCAGTCATGTCCCAGTCAGAAACAGCCAAAGCCAAATCATCAGAGAGTGGTTCGTCAAAAGATCAGAAGAACCAGCGCGGCTCATTGGGCCGTATCTTTCTGATGCTGGTCATCGGATTCTGTGTGCTGCTCTGGTTTGCTCCGCAGATCGTCTCGCGCACCTCACTGAAAGATTCGATCCTGCCCCGCATTCTGAAAAACTACCCGGGTGAGATACGCACCGGCGAAGTGACACTGAGCTGGGGAGAACCAGTGAAGTTTCAGAATGTAGCGCTGGAAGATTTTGAAGGCCGGGATGTGGTTCGCATCAATCAGATCCAGACAAAAAAAACATTGTGGGAACTGGCGAAGGATCGTAAACGTGTCGGCGATGTGAATGTGGACGGCGTGACGACTTTGACTTATGTGAACGATCAGGGACTGGCGAATCAGGATCTGCTGACGGCCATCATTAATAAAGGGACAAAGGAAAATCCCGAGGGCGATCCCGATGCAAAGGAAGAGCCCAAAACGGGAACACAGCAGTCACTGACGCTGCATCTCTCTGATCTCAACATGAACGTGGTGAACGCCGCTGATGAGTCCACACCCTATCTGACGGGCATGAATATCACCGTGGTGCGCCCTGAGCTGCGTACTGATCCGATTATGGTCGAGGGCAGCTGGAAAGAGCCGATCGCGGAAAATGGGGAGGTGAAGAATCCCGCAGAAATCGAATTCCTGGTCAGTGCAGTCAAATCGGGCGAGCCGGATGCTTCGCGGTCGGGCTCATTGAAATTCAAAACCCGGTTCTTTGATCTGAAACAGTTGATGCCGCTGGTCAGCGCATTGTCACCCGGTGCGTACCTGGATGGGATTTCCAATTCCGAGATGGAAGTCAAATGGTCGGGAACGAAAGAAGCACCGCGGTTCGCCGTCAAAGGAAACTGGGAAGCAGCACCACTCGTCTTTGGTGCGCCGGAGCTGCTGGGGAACGATGAAATCTCGACCGATTACGCGAAGGGAAACATCGACCTGATGGCTGCGAATGGTGTCCTGTATTTCAAAGAAGCCAGTGCCGAATCGCAGTTGGGCAAAGTTGCATTGCAGGGGAAGTTGAACTGGGATGACCTGAAGGATGAGAGCAAACAGGAAAAGCTGGCGGGACTGTTGAATTCCCAGCTCAAACTGTCTGGCGACCTGGATCTGGCGGAAACTGCAAAACAACTGCCGGAAACCATGCATTTAAAACCGGGTATGCAGATTACTTCGGGGACAGTCAACTTTGAAGTTTCCAACTTTGATCCAAAGCAACCGGAACAGAATCAGGCATCGACCTGGGTTGTCGACCTGAAAACATCAGATCTGACAGGCCGCAACAACGGGCAGGAAATTCGCTGGCAGCAGCCGGTCTCATTAATGATGCAGATTGTCAGACAGCCTGATTCGTTTGATATCCGTTCGCTGAAGTGTGAGTCCGATTTCCTGAAAGTGACGGGAAGCGGGAACGCCAGCGATCTGAAACTTCGACTGGAAGCGGATCTGGATCGACTTTCTGCACGCCTGGATCAGTTTGTCGATCTGCAGGCGGTGGCTTTGAAAGGCAAGATGAATGGCGAAGTGGACTTCAATGTGACAGGCGACTCGTGGGAGACAAAGTCATTTTTGAATTTCGATCACCTGCAGCTGGCGATGCCTGATCGACGGGGCTGGCAGGAACCGAAGCTGGAACTGACTGTGGAGGGGGCCGGGAAAACGGACGAGCAACAGATTCATGTGGAACGGTTCATCGTGTCACTAATTGCCGGCGCCGATGCCTTCCAGGCAAAACTCGAATCGCCGACGACTATTGATCGTCAGCGTAAAGCGGAAGCCCCTCAGCAACTGCTGCCTTTCAAAATCCATCT
>JAGQQP010000030.1 GCA_020426085.1 Planctomycetaceae bacterium
TTTCCCGTCTGATCCTGGTCGGATTGAATCTTGACTTCGCGTTCTTCTGGAGGTTGTTCGGACATGGCTTCAAAGGCATTTAACAGCAGATTGACCAGTACCTGTTCAATCTGGATCGCGTCTCCAATGATCCGGAGGGGCCCCGGGGATAACTCCAGGTGCAGTGCAACATGGTTACGTTGTATTTCATGCTCGAGGAGCGCGATCGAGTTCTTAATTACGGCATTGATATCCAGCAATTTCTGCTCAACTTCGCTCTTCTGCACGTGCCTTCTGAGACGTTTAATCGTTTCACTGGCGCGTTGCGCCTGGCGTGATATCTCTTCGAGGGGTTCAATCAGATTATCCAGGGTTGTCGATCCGGACTGGATACGGCGAATACAGCCATTGGTATAATTATTGATGGCTGCGAGTGGCTGATTCAACTCATGTGAGAGTTCGGCAGCCAGTTCGCCCATTGTTGAGAGTCGGGACAGATGCGCGAGTTCCGCACGCCGCCTGACGAGTTCCTGTTCCGCCTGTTTCTGCTGGGTGATATCGGTTGCAATGACCATGGCTGCGATAATTTTTCCTTCACTCACCATGGCACCGATGCGGCAGGAGTAGAGTGTTTTTTTGCTTTCCGGGTTGAGACCTTCCGTCTCCATTACTTGTGTCTTGCCCGAGTGGAAGACTTCCTGCAGAATGTTGCGGGCTTTATTAAGATCTGCCTGATTCATGTAACTGAAAATGGATGAGCCTATGACGTCATCCATGTTGACTGTTTCAATTTGATGATTGATGAAGAGAATATTGCCTTCATGATCCAGTGTCAGAATCGTATCGGGCGCATTGGTTACCAGTGAGCGCCACTTGGCTTCGGTCTGTTGTAGTGCGTTGTACAACCGGTTTCGTTTTGTATATTCTTCATTCAGAATGGCATGAGCGTGTTCCAGTTCGGCAGTACGGGAAGCGACTCTGAATTCGAGGTTTTCGTTTAATTTTTCGAGCTCTTCCAGCGCGAGCTGTTCTCGGGTGACATCTTTAACACAGGAGAGTAGAAACGTTTCGCCTCGGAAGTAGATCTGGACCGCGGAGAGAATAGTGCATAAACGGGTGCCATTGGGAATAATGAAGTCAAAAGAGAGTTCGCGCGCGGTTCCTTCTTTCTGAACTTTTTCAAGCATCTCCCGACGCGATTCTTTACTGGGCCAGAAGCCGATGTCAAAGGCACTTTTCCCCAGGATATATTCCCGGCTGCATTGCAGCGCGGTTAGAAAATTCTCGTTAACTTCGATGAAAACACCGGTATCGATTTCCGTAATACACATGGCGATCGGATTGACCTGGAAAATCTTGCTGAAGCGTTCTTCGGAAAGACGGAGTTCTTCCTGCGAAGTGACTTTCTCAGTGATGTCTATGGCGATTGAGAGAAATCCGTCGACCTGCCCCTGTTCATCAAAGAGCGGGTTGTAATCGACATCAAAGACCAGCTTGCCGACTCTCCTGGTCCGTTGCAGTTCTTCACCATTGAGCGTACGCTTGAAAATCTCAATCAGTTCAGAGTCGTCAGCATACTCTTTAAAAACAGATTTACCCACCCATTCTCCAGGAAGATATCCCAGTCGGTTCAGGCCCCCGCCTTCAGAGAGTGTGACAATTCCATGCCGATTGACGGCCCAGATGATCAGCGGAGTAATAGAAAGGATTTTCCGCAGCAGTTGTTGCTCTGAATCGAGAATGTTCTGCAGGTGTTCGCCGAGGTGCAGTTCGGGGAATGTTTCCGAAATGATCCGTGAAGTAATTCTGTTGTGTTCTGGTGACTGATTGTGACTCACTGCGCACCTCTTCAACACATCTTAAACCAGATCACTGTTATCACTATGATAGGCGTTATGAATAAAGCCCTGTTCAAGGAACAGACTTCTGTTGCTTGGGAAATACCTGTTCTCTGATTATCTTGCTTTGCCGGGAAATGTCAAACTTCGGTACAAAGTATCTTCTTTTTCTGCTAATTGAGGTTCACATCAATTTCCCTGCCCGATTGCAGACTGGTTGATGATTGCAGATGATTGTGATCGGTTAAGTCAAATTTGAGCGGTGTGACTGTGACGAAACCTTCCGCCAGTTCATGGATGTCTGTGCCTGGTTCCAACTGATGATTTTGAATCGGATCGAGACCACTCCAGAAGTAGGGCCGCCCACGGGGATCAATCCGTTTTTCCATGACATCAAAATGTCGTTTGACCCCCAGTGAAGTCCATTTTACTCCTCGAGGCCAGTCCGGTCGTATTTCAGGAAAGTTGATATTCCAGAGACTGTCTGCCGGGGATGGTTCCTGTAACAGTTTTCTGATAATGGGAATACTTTGAGCGGCACAGCGATCGTAGTCTGGTTTTGTGTCATTGGCAAAACTGCTGGCGGCCGAGATGGCGATCGCAGGAATGCCCGCGAAAGCCCCTTCGATCGCGCCGGCAACCGTACCGGAATACAGAACGTTAATGCCCACATTCGAGCCGGAATTGATACCACTGACAATCAGGTCAGGAGGTTTCGGACAGAATTCCAGGATGCCCAGTTTGACGCAGTCAGCCGGACTGCCGGCGACGGCCCAGCCCCAGTGCTTTTCACTTTCGAATTCCTGATGTATCATCAGAGGATGTAAGTAGGTAATACTTAAACCCACCCCACTCTGTTCAGACAGGGGGGCAACGACTTCGACGTCGCCCAGTTGGGTTAATGCTTTCTGCAGGCTGCGAATGCCGGGGGCGTGTATTCCATCATCGTTGGTCAACAAAATTTGCACGGTTGGTCCTTAACTCTGAATAGTTCAGACAGACTCTGAACGACAACTGATCTTCTGACTTAACCCGGTCGGTATCTGATTGAGAATCGACAGGCCAGATCATATCTTATCGAAATGAGTGATTTAATGACAACGCGCCGCCTGTTTGCCATTGTTCCTGCTGCGGGACACAGTCGACGAATGGGAACACATAAACTGCTGCTGAGATTGGGGACTGAAACAGTCATTCAGCGCCTCGTGCAGGGGTTGAGCAGCCAGAAGATTACCAGAACCATCATCGTTGTCCGCCAGGATGATGAGCGTTTAAAGAACCATCTGGCTGATTTGCCAGTTGATCTGGTTCAGCCAGATACGGATCCGCCGGATATGAAATCCAGCGTTCAATATGCGCTGCGCTGGATTGAGGAGCATTATCAGCCAGCCGATGATGAGGGCTGGTTGCTGGTTCCCGCGGATCATCCCTTGCTGGAGCAGTCTGTGATCGACAAATTATGTCTGGCCTGGGAGCGTTGTCCGGCTGCAGTCATGATTCCCACATACCAAAATCGAAAAGGGCATCCCACTTTTTTTCGCTGGTCGCTGGCAAGAGAGATTTTCAAGCTGCCTGCAGAGCAGGGCATCAACGCACTGTGGCAGAGTCTGGAAATCAATCCTGATCTACAGGAATGTGATGTACCGGAAATTCTGCTGGACCTGGATACCCCGGAAGATTTTGATGCATTGAGAACAAAATACGACACAGATTAAAAACTTTTGATGCATCCAGTGATGTAGATGTTTTCATTTGCTGAAATATACGACGTTCCGGATGTCGTTTCCATGATTCATGTTGAGTTCTGATAACAGTTTAGTTCTCACTGATGTTGCGTTTGTGAAACTTTGCAGGTGATAACGATTATAAAGTGGAACATGCAACAAGCTCTTCACTAAAAAGAGATATCCCCCTTTTTTCCTCAAGTTGCCGAAACTATGTGATCTATGCTTGAGTGCTAAATAGAACAACCCGCGATGATTTTGGTTTTTCCATTCGGGACGTCAGCTTTTGATTTGCATCTTTTTTCAGGTCATGTCAATAATGCAGGCAGTCATGTATGAAATGAAAAATCGGAAAACGCACACTTTCATCATGTGACGCACTTTTTTGGAGGGGGAAAAATGAAAAAGATTCTGGCCTTAGCATTTGCCGCCGTGGCAATGCTGGCTGTCAATGATTCGGCGCAAGCCTGCAGGTATTTTGGTGCAGCCAGTTATAACTGCTGTCCTACGACTGCCTGCCAGCCAACAGCCTGTTACACCGCCTGTCGTGTTGAGCGGAAAACATGCTACCGTACAGTTTACGACCAGGTTGCAGAACCTCAACAGTACACGGCTTATCGCACCGAATATGAGACAGTTTACGAAGACAAGCAGGAAACCTGTTATCGCATGGTGAATGAAACGGTTTACCGCGATGTTGAATATACGGTTCAAAAACCGGTATTTGAGACATCAGAGCGGGAAGAGCGTTACACTGTAAGGCGACCGGTTGTCGAAACCAAGTACCGTGATTGCAGCTATCAGGTACAGCGTCCCGTCTGGGAAAATCATGAGCGAGAGTGCCGACGGACTGTAATGCGACCGGTTGTGGAAACAATCGAGCAGGAATGCCGTCAGACCGTGATGCGTCCCGTCACCGAAACCGTCAATCAGGAACGTTGTTATACGGTAATGAAGCCGGTAACAACATACCGAACGGTACATCGTTTACAGGGAGTCTGGGAAACAAAGCAGATTACCAAGCCTGGTAAATGCCGTCCCTGCTGGACTACTGATGCCTGCGGAATTCCGCGGATGACTATGGTTCAGGTACCAGGGCGAACTCACTGCCGGCAGGTCTGGCGTCTGAAACGTGTTGCCTGTCAGGTGCCTTGCACCCAGTATGTACCCGAGGTTGTTCGACAGAACTGCCCGGTACAGGTAACCCGTTACGTACCTGAAGTGATCGTAAACAAAGTACCCGTAAAAGTCTGTAAAATGGTACCTGAAGTGGTTGTGACCAAAATTCCCTACCGGACTTGCCGCTGGGTGACGGAAACAGTTGCTCAAAAAGTTCCTTACCAGACCTGTAACTGGGTTTGCGAAGAAAAGGTTCGTAAAGTTCCTGTTCAAACCTGTAAAATGGTCTCAGAAAAGTGCACTCGTAAAGTCGCTGAATGCGTCACTCGTAAAGTGCCTTTCACTGTCACTCATCGTGTTGCCCGTTGCGTACCAAAACAGGTTCCTGTAACCTGCACACGGTATGTTACGAAATGCGTTGCTCGTAAGGTTCCTTACGAAGTCTGCACCATGGTTCCTACCACAGTCTGTCCAACGACTGCCTGTGCTACTGGTAACTGCGATCTGGCTCCTCAAAGCCAGGAAACAGCAAAACCAGTGGTTCCCGAACCGCAGCCTGAACCGGAAGCTAATCCGGATCTCAATCCTGGTACGCCGAAAATCTCTGCTTAACAGGACGCTGGATTCGTTTGTGATGTAAATGAACAGAGGCAGGTTTCTATTGAAACCTGCCTTTTTTTATTGTTCCATCGTGAGACGATACTTTTATTACCAGCCTTCAGATCCGATGCTCGAAGTTCCCGTGACAAGGTCACAGCTGGTATTCTTGTCGCAGTCATCGTAAGCATCCTGGAAATGACTGCCGGCTACATAGCTTTTCATTTTGCCATAAGAACCAGCCTGGAAACCGGTGAAACAGTAGGACTGGTTAAGAGCTCCGATTGCATTTGAGACGTCGTTTAATTCCGTGTTCACGGCGACCGCGACTTCACTTAAACCGACGATCATCGCCAGAACAGCTATCGTCAGAACCAGTACCAGTTCCGCAGAGATTACGAAACCAGCTTCTTCATTGTACAAACGCTGAACGATACGCAACATGAGAGAGTCCCCTTACTTTGTAGTAGAGTGCGCCGCGAGTTGAATGCGTGCTCAACGGGCGGCTATGCGAGAGAGTTTTGATTGTGAGAGAGTATTACTTTTTATAAATTTGAATTGCTGAGTGCTGACTCAGTGATCAAATCACGAAGGTCTGATTATGCAGACAGTATGCCAGAGAGTCAGAAGATGTGGATGTTTTACTTTGTATGGTTCAGGTTATCTTCGCATGCTGCAAAGACTTAGGGTTTGTCTTTATTCAGAGGAATCCGGGCGAGGGGGGGACTTTTCGTTGGTTGAAATGTTAACCAGCCTGAACAAAGAGATTAAACAAACTGTAAGCGCATGTAATCGAAAAAAGAACCGACGGAAGATCCGTCGGTTCTCTGAGAGAGTCTGTCAAAAGCAGTCGGTTACGGTGTGACGCTTTCAGAAGCAGTCACAGCCGTTGTTCCTGTTACCAGGTCACAGGTCGTGTTCAGATCACAGTCATCGACATTATCATTGAACATGGAACCTGCGACATAGCTTTTGTGTTTGCCATCACAGGTCGCAGTGGCGGCAAAACCGGTATAAGCGTAACTTTGATTCAGAGAACCAATGGCATTTGAGACGTCATTGAGTTCCGTGTTGACGGCCACTGCGACTTCGCTGAGTCCCACAATCATGGCCAGAACAGCGATGGTCAATACCAGGACCAGTTCCGCTGAGATAATAAAACCGTTTTCATCTTTCCATAAAGCCCGCAACATTGTTGATTCCCCTTTTTAAGATTGTATCCAGTTTTTATGTAGCGTCTCCAGGTCTATTTGAACCGAGTATATTAGATTGACAGACGCTATTGTGAAATGTGATGCGCTCTAGAAAAAAACTCTGCCTGGGAGTGATCCCAGACAGAGCATAGTTAATTTGAGACAGATTCAAATTATGGAGTAACTGATTCAGAAGCAGTTACAGCAGTTGTACCTGTAACCAGATCACAAGTTGTGTTCAGGTCGCAGTCATCAACAGCATCGTTGAACATAGAACCAGCGTAGTGGCTCTTGTTTTTTCCACCAGTTCCAGCGAAACCTGTGTAGGCATAGCTCTGGTTCAGAGATCCGATTGCATTTGAAATGTCGTTCAGTTCAGTGTTAACAGCAACAGCAACTTCGCTCAGGCCAACAATCATAGCCAGAACAGCGATGGTCAGTACGAGTACTAATTCAGCTGAAATTACGAAACCTGCTTCATCGTTCCAAAGTTGATTTAACATTTTAGTGAGTTCCTTGGTCTTTAAAAAAATTGAGAGACGAGTTAAGGGTTTGATTTCCGAGATAGAAAACAGCCCAATAAAACACAGATAAATAAAGCGATCGCGATATTCATCCATCAGCCAGATTGAGAGACTACGCTCCATTCAGGCACATTTGTGAAATTACCGGCCAGTAATTTCACGGCACAAACTGCAGTGTTGTATTCATCAAAATTCTATAAAATGCACGTTATGACCCGCGGAGCGATGGAAGCCCAGAAAATGATGCCAAAGACATCATTCGCATTGAATGCTCTCTCACCTTCATGCAATGCCGTTGACTTCTCTTCTTCTTTCGGGGACAAGTCGCGAGAATGAGAAGAAGCCTCAACACGGGTCACAACGTTGCGAATCAATCAGTGTCAGTTACCTTTCAGACATAACTCCAGTCATTCATTTCATTCACTCTTGTTGCAAATCTCATAACGCAGTCGATGTGCCATTCGTCAGGAAGCGGGACGTTGTGAGAAGTCCACAGAGCGTGTGGAGCAGGAGAAACGCGATTTAATAATCGCTATAACTGTAATCAAAAATACGATTTACAGGTTCTGTCAGGAAGGTGGCCAGCGGGGCACAAAAAGTTTGGCAGGTTGCATTCGGGCAACATGGTATATTCAGGATGGTTTACAGTCTGTATAAGTGACTGTGAAACAGATGCGTTTTTTTTGAAACATTGGAACTCTGGAAGCGGTAAACCACTACCAGAGTTCGGGATGTATCGCTTTTAACGAATTTATCTGTATTGATAATTTCAACGCGAAAACTAAGGTGTTGTCGATTCGGAAGCGGTAACAGCACCAGTTCCTGTGACCAGATCACAAGTTGTGTTCAGGTCGCAGTCATCAGTGGCATCAGAGAAGGTAGAGCCAGAGTAAAAGCTTTTCCCTTTTTCTGATGGGCCACCGGCTGCTGCAAAACCAGTATAAGCGTAGCTCTGGTTCAGAGCACCAATGGCGTTTGAAATATCGTTCAGTTCAGTGTTAACAGCAACAGCAACTTCACTCAGGCCCACAATCATGGCCAGAACAGCGATGGTCAGGACGAGTACCAGTTCTGCTGAAATTACAAAACCACTTTCATCATTCCATAAAGCTTTCATTCTGGTTTTCCTTTAATATTAAAAACTCTGTCCGGGACTAACCCGGACAGAATTTCGATTTTGGTTGAAACCCAAAACTAAGACTATGGAGTCGTAGATTCAGAAGCGGTAACAGCACCGGTACCTGTAACCAGATCACAAGTTGTGTTCAGGTCGCAGTCATCGGTAGCGTCATCAAAGCGTGAACCAGCGTAGAAGCTTTTGCTCTTTCCGCCACCTGATCCAGTACCGGCAAAACCAGTATAGGCGTAGCTCTGGTTCAGAGCACCGATTGCGTTTGAAATATCGTTCAGTTCAGTGTTTACAGCGACAGCGACTTCGCTCAGTCCGACGATCATGGCCAGGACAGCGATGGTCAGTACGAGTACCAGTTCCGCAGAGATAACGAAACCTGCTTCGTCGTTCCAAAGTTGATTCAACATTTTTGAGTTCCTTGTGTTTTACTTGAGAGTTACGTTTTTGTTTTCGGCCCTGATCGAGAAACCATGAACCGCGAGAGACAACCTGGACGCAAACACGCTTCCAGGTCCCGGCAGTGGTCATCAACGGTTCGGAAAGACCCTGAGAGAATCTTCCCGAGACATCGATGACCACAGGAATGCAGCAGACCAGAAAAAAGTGAGAACCGGTTCACTCACGATTTACCTGGGTACAGAGGTGTGGAATACACAGATCCCCTCTGCTGAAATCCCATAGTGCCGGTTATGAAGATCGCATAGACCGTGCCGAAGGAACTTTCTTCATAAACGTTATATCAAGCAGAACACGCAATGTTTCACTAACACCTTTAATGATTGCAGTTTAACAGCAGAATTTGCCTGGCCTCATATCTGCGGTTGTTCAGCAGGGGGGCATGATTTTGTAAGGATTCTGAAACACTTCTTTACATTTCCTGTTTACGAAATCCAACAAATGCTTACATTGAACAGGATTGATTCGCGCGGAGGACGATTCGCTCTTCCTCAGACAGAAGTAGCAGGGGCTGGAGTGCTGATGTGATACAATTACTGACCGGATAAGTACATCCAGCAGCCCGGCTGAGTAGTATCACCAGTTGTGAAAGTGTGAATAGAACATGCAGGTAACCATTACAGCCGTCGGACCGGACAATCGCGGTTTAGCCGACCCCATCGTGCACTATGTCACGGGTGTCGGAGCAAATATTCATGAAATCCAGATGTATGACCATGATTCAGAACGCCTGTTTGCGATGCTGTTGCGCATCGACTGGCCGACCGATGTCGAACCGATTGCGGTGTTACGTGAGCGGATCATGCAGATAGGAACTCAAAAGGGGCTGACACTGCGAGTCTGGGCCCGTGATGAACACGAACGCCCCCCCCGTATTGCCATCTGTACGACCTACCGCAGTGAACCGGCAGCAGCAGTATTAGATGCTATCCAAGCAGGGATGATCCAGGCAGAGCCGGCTGTGATTATCGGAAACCGGGACCGTTGTCAGTCGCTGGCGGAAGCGCATCAGCTGGAATTTCATAACATTGGTGATGACCGGGGGAATCCTGATAACGAGCGGATGGTGGAACTGTTCGACTCCTATGACGTCGATTATGTGTTGCTGGCTCGCTACATGCGCGTACTGCCGCCACGAATCTGCTGGAGCTTTGCCGGCGGCCGGATTATCAATCTGCATCACGGGTTGCTCCCCTCCTTTCCCGGATTTCAACCCTATGAAGATGCATTCAGTCACCATATGCTGACCTTTGGCGCCACCATTCATTTCATTATTCCCGAACTGGATGCCGGAAATCAGATCATTCATCAGAATGCATTTACGGTATCGCCGGGAACTTCTCTGAAAGAGATCAAACGGATTGGTGAAACCGAACACGAGCCGGAATGCCTGGTGGAAGGGGTTCGGCGGGTCATCGATCGGGAAGTCGAGATGCACTTTCATCGTGTGGTAGGGATCAACGGCAAAGACTGAATAGTCTATCGTTCCGTTTTGAGCTTTGTTTTAACCAGCTCAAAAACCGAGTCGAACATGGGTTCGGTGAGTCGACCGGTGAAAGTATTCTGCTGGCTGGGGTGATAACTGCCTACGAGCCAGTGACCGTCCGAAAACTGATACGCGGCACCATGGGAAAATGCAGGTCGCTTTTCGGTCAGGATCCCCTGTCTTTTTTTGAAGTCCAGCACCGCTTTCCAGCCAATCTGTCCAAGTGCCAGAAAGACTTGAACGGGTAACAGGTCAACGGTCTGCGCCAGCCAGGGATCACAGTTTTCAATCTCTTCGCGAGTGGGTTTGTTGGCAGGGGGCGCGCAATGACAGGTGGCGGTGATGGCACAGTTGATTAATTTCAGTCCATCTGAAATATGTTCCGCGGCCGGCTGGCTGGCAAAACCTGCTTTAAACAGCGCACGGTATAGCCAGTCTCCGCTACGATCACCGGTAAACATACGACCGGTGCGGTTGGCACCATGGGCCGCTGGGGCCAGGCCCACAATCAGCATTTGGGCTTCTGAGTCTCCGAAGTTGGGGACAGGTTGTCCCCAGTAATCCCAGTCCTGGAAGGATTTTCGTTTTTCCACTGCGATGTTCTGGCAGTGTTCCAGCAAACGTTCGCATCTGGTACAGGCGATGATGTTCTGATTTAATTGATTCCACTCGGAAGCAGACATGGATTCCTCAAAACGGCTGATAAAACGTTAACTGCTGAATATGATTTCTGTAACGATTAGTCCAACAAAGACGATAAACTGCAAATGATCTGTATCAGGAATACCAGTAAAGAGGTCAGCGCGTCAAACCGGACTCTATATTTAAACGAAACATTTTAAATTCAAGGCTTGATATTACATCTCAGGCCACTTTACGATAGTGAATACGTATTTCCGGAACCGATTGAGATTCGGTACACGTGTCCGCATCAGATTCACTGCTTTTGACCTCGTTTCAGGAACAGCAATTGTGTCCAAGCTACAACTTCCTCTGATTTCACTGGTGGCTGCGATCCCGGGGGGCTACTTGGCCTATCTGCTGGTGATGGTCTTTTTAAACCATGCGGAATCAATGCCGACCATGTTGATGGCAGTTGCCGGTATGACTCTGCTGATGTGTGGAGTTCTGGTACTGATGCCCGTCGGGGCATTGATCTTTGGACCCAAAGGGGGAGCGAAGAAAAAAGCCAAGAGCAAAGAGAGTGAAGAACCTGATTCGTTCGACGAAGAAGATGATGACGAGGAGATGGTTTCTGATTCAGCCGCCGAACTGTCCGGAGAGTTCGAAGAAGATGAGCTCGGCGATGATTTCGACGAAGCAGACGATGACATGCTCGATTCAGCCGGTGATCTCGATGTCGGCGATGATTTTGATGAATTCGATGACGCCGAAGCCAGCGGGGAACTGTCTGATGGCGAATTCGACTTTGCTGACGATGAATATGAGTTTGACGAAGATGAAGAAGAGGACAAATAAACTTCGTCCCCTTCTTCTCATCGAGTCTACCGCTTATTTGAGATTCTGCTGAAAGAACTGGTCCATATCTTCGACCATGTCGTTGAACCAGGGTAACTGGTTCCAGCATCCATGTTTCCCTTTAGGATAAACTTTAATGCCGGTGGCCACGCCGAGCAGTTTCAGTTTTTCTCGCGAAGGAACATTGCGATCCGGATTGTCGAACTCACCTGTCATAAACAGGAGTGGAGGCGTGTTCTTGTCCAAATGCAGATAGGCATCACTGAGTCGATACAGTTCGGGAGCCTCATCAATCGTTTTTCCGAGCCACTGATTGGAATAGGATTTGTCGCCACTTTTACGGGAACGTTCGGCAACAGAGCCGGATGCCATTTCCATGGGACCGGCCATCACGATCGCGGCCTGCAGTTTTGAGGATTGATCCGCATGACCGGCATCTCCCTGCAACTGTTTTTCATCGGGAGCAGCCGCCATCAAACCGACCAGATGACCGCCGGCAGAACCACCCACGGCACCGATCTGATCCGGATTGACATGGAACTGTTTCGCTTCAGCTCTCAGGAATCGGACGGCGGCATTGCAGTCCTGGATACCGGCAGGGAATTTAGCTTCATGGCCCAAACGATAGCCGACAGCCATGGTGACATAACCGCGCTCACATAAAGCGACTGCGAGAGCGCGGAATTTCGTTTTGTCTCCGTTCATCCAGCCTCCGCCATGCACGACAACGACTGCAGGAAAAGGGCCTTTCCCCGATTTGGGGACGAAAATGTCTGCCAGCAGTTTACGGGTTCCCGATTGTCCATAAACCACATTCAAGTGGGGGGTAACGGATTCCGGAACGGTGGTCGCAGGCCGGTTTGAATTACTGTCTGTCGCAGAGACAGCAGGTTCGGGCATACAACCATAGGCATTCATACGCTGACGGTACAGGCCTCCAAAGCCGGTAATGTAAAGCGAACGCATGTCCGAGTCACCGAAGGCGCAGTTGATGGGACGTGTGGGGGTATGGATTTTTGCCAGCAGTTTCCCTGCGGGATTCCAGATCCAGATGTCGGCGGGACCTGCACAGTAGACGTTACCGGCGCGGTCAACCGTCATACCGTCTGCCCCTTTATCCGGGCCGGAATCCATCTTCGCAAACAGGCGTCCGTTTTTGGTGACGCCGGGGCTGACGACATCATAGGCCCAGATTTCTTTCGGCACATAAGAAGCGACATACAGGATTTTCCCATCGGGAGAGAGGATCAGTCCGTTCGGTGTTTTGATCTCTTTGATGGCGACAGACTGTTTTCCTTCCGGGGAAATCCAGATCACTTCACCCGAGCCGGTGAGTGTGTAGTAGATGCCTCCCTGCTGATCGACGACCAGATCGTTGGGTTTGCGGGGAGGTTTGTCATCCGCGGGTTGACCGGCGATGGGAGTTTTCGTTTTACCATTCAACACACTGATCTGGCTGTTTCCGTTATCGGACAGAAAGAGTTTACCATGATTGAAATAGCTGGCACTGATCCGGCCGGCGTCATCCAGAAAGACGGTTACTTTTCCCGAGCGGGGAAAGTAGCGGTACAGTTTGCCCCCTTTGACATCCGGAAAATAGAGGCTGCCTCCCCCATCCCAGGCGGGGCCGTCCGCCAGGCCGAAGTCACTGGCGATGGTTTCCAGTGGGGAAGAGGTATCGACGATCGAATCTTCTGCGTGAGTCTGATTCAAGAGCATCGTGAATGTCAGGAGTAAAAGAGCGAGCGGTTTCATAGGTGTTTCCTGGTATCTGAGAAATAGAAGTTCCCATTTTTCAACAAAGTGATTGAGAGTGACTGACAGTTGACAATTTGACTGGTGCTCTCACATCGCAAGTGTAGCAAAAACTGATAAGGGCACATACAATCAATGCAGGCAGAAACAGAAAGTTGCGGTCCCCGGAATTTTGAGTGAACCTCAGTTGTATTTCAGGTATCAAAACGATAAGCATCAAACCGGTATCTGGGTTCTGATGAAACAGTGTGAATCTGATTCCCATTCTCAGAAAACTGATTCAGCAGTTCAATCGTGAGAGGAGTGATTGAACCTGTTCTCTGTCAGAAACATTCAGACGCCAGTCTGGGGGTGATAGCTGTCTAAGTTCTAATGAATTGAGAGATGACTATGAGTGAGGAAGGTCAGGAAACCGATCGGACGATTATTGAACGCCGTTTTATCAGACTGGTTCAGCGGGGGCGCTGGGAGTTTGTGCAGCGCGTCAATACCTCCGGGGTTGTCTGTCTGTTTCCGTTGACGGTGGACCAGCGCGTGATTTTAGTCGAACAATACCGTCCCCCGGTGGATGCGACGGTGATTGAATTTCCTGCAGGGCTCGCGGGTGATATTGTCGGTCAGGAAGAGGAACTGCTGGAGACTGCCGCTGCCCGGGAGCTGCTGGAAGAGACCGGTTATCAGGCCGGACAGCTGGTGGCACTCGGTTCCACGGTATCCTCTGCAGGTCTGACGGATGAGGCAGTCGATTTTTTTCTGGCGCTGGATCTGCAGAAAGTCGGTGCCGGGGGAGGCGATGAATCTGAAAAGATCACGGTGCATGCGATCCCCTATGCAGAGATAGAAGACTGGCTGGAGAGTGCGCGGCAACGGGGATGTCTGCTGGATGCCCGAATTTACGCCGGTCTGTATTTTATCACGAAGCATCTTCAGAAAAACGGGTGAGTGATTCCTGTATTCATTGACCGGAGAAGATAAAATAACCGACCGGTTCCTGAGTAGATTAAACCAAAACTTGAATAAATGAGATTGAGAAACAAATGAGTGAAGAATGGATTGCCGATCGGATGCATCTGATTGACGCGTCTGGCATACGAAAAGTATTTGACCTGGCAGCAAAGATGGAAAACCCGATCAATCTGAGTATCGGACAGCCCCACTTTGACACCCCTGATACCATTAAAGATGCGCTCTGTCAGGCGGTGCGGGATGGCAAAAATGCCTATAGCCAGACACAGGGGATTGCACCGCTGATTGGAAAAATCCAGGCGCAGGTCGATGAAACCTACGGTCATGCTGACCGGCAGGTCTTTATCTCCAGTGGCACGAGTGGTGCGTTGATGCTGGTGTTAAATGCGCTGGTCAATCCGGGGGACGAGGTGATTATCTTCGATCCTTACTTTGTGATGTACACACACCTCACGCGATTGGTGGGGGGGAAGCCGGTTTTCGTGGAGACTTATCCGGATTTCTCAATCGATATCGAAAAAGTCCGTGCCGCGATTACGGATCGCACGAAACTCATCCTGTTTAACAGCCCGAGTAACCCGACCGGGCATGTCGCTTCTGAAGCAGAGACGAAAGCATTAGCGGAGCTGGCGGCGGAGAAGAATATTGCTCTGGTCAGCGATGAGATCTATCGTTCGTTCTGTTATGACGGGCCCTTTGCCAGTCCGGCTGCCTATAATGAAAATGTCATCGTGATTGATGGCTTCAGTAAATCACATTCCATGACCGGGCACCGTCTGGGATTTGTGCATGGACCCAAGAGTGTGGTTCAGCAGATGATCAAGCTGCAGCAATACACGTTTGTCTGTGCGCCGCATCCCGTTCAATGGGCCGGGCTGGCTGCGCTGGATTGTGATATTTCAGGTCGTGTCGAGGAATATCACGAAAAACGGGACCTGATGCGAGATCGACTCTCGCAGAAGTACGAAATCTCCGGCGCCCAAGGCGCGTTTTACATGTTTATCCGCACTCCCTGGGGGACAGCAACCGAATTCTGTACGGCGGCGATCCAGAATAATCTATTAATTATACCGGGCAATGTGTTCAGTGGTCGCGATACGCATTTTCGGATTTCGTATGCTCAGGAGAATTCAGTTCTGGAGCAGGGGGCCGAAATTTTGAACCGTCTGGCAGACCATCCTGTGTGAATAATCTGTTAATCAGTTGATTAACTCCCTGTGGAAGCAGGTTTTTTGCGACAATTGAAAACTTTCTCTATACCTGAAAGGGTATCACCTCTATTATGGAGAGAGTGTGCTGCTTTCTTTCAGTGATCAAACGACTTACGATACTGCCAGATAACAACTTATGCCATCTGAAAAGCCGCAGAATAAGACCAGCAGGGTTTCCGCTGAAACTCCTGAGGATAGCTCAGACTCTCTCTCGAGAGAGCCTGAAGAGTTGCGTCTCCCCCCGGCATCCGGGTTTGTCGCTTCTGATTCCACGCAAAATACGGTTTATCGCACCAGTGATACCACTCAGAAAATGAAATTTCCCCTGGAATCGGAAAGCCTGATTGGCAGGCAGTTGGGAGATTTCAAGATTTTACGCAAGCTGGGCCAGGGGGGAATGGCGACCGTTTATCTGGCGGAACAGGTCTCACTCAAGCGTGAAGCGGCCATCAAAGTCATGCACAATGAGCTGATGAGTGACGAGACGCACGTCAGACGCTTTGAACGGGAAGCGAAGGCTGCAGCCGGGTTGACCCATCCCAATATCGTCCAGGTTTACATGACGGGTGATTTTGAGGGGACGCATTACATCGCGCAGGAATATGTGCGTGGCATCAATCTGAAAGAGCATCTGGCGCGAAATACGCCACCTGACTGTAACCTGATTTTACGGATCATGCGACAGGTGACAGCCGCTTTGAATGCTGCTGCCGAAAAGGGGATCGTACATCGGGATATCAAACCCGAAAATATCATGATCACCTCGAAAAAACTGATCAAGGTGGCTGATTTCGGTCTGGCGCAGATTGGCCAGTCGGAAGAACGGGTGAACCTGACCCAGGTGGGGACCACAATGGGAACCCCCCTGTATATGAGTCCGGAACAGGTCAACGGCAAACCAATCGATCAACGGAGCGACATCTATTCCCTGGGGGTGACCTGTTACCACCTGATTTCTGGTAAGCCCCCCTTTAACGGGGAAACAGCGCTGTCGATTGCTGTGAAACATCTGAATGAAGCCGCTTACCCGCTGAAAAAACGCCGTCCCGATCTGCCGGAAGAACTCTGTAGCCTGGTACACAGGATGATGG
>JAGQQP010000310.1 GCA_020426085.1 Planctomycetaceae bacterium
AACCTGTGACTTCAGCAGCTCTGCACGGTATTTGAGATAATTCATCCCCCGAAACAGGATCACTTCCTGCTCTTTATCCAGCAAAGGAACTGTATACAACTGCGCCTGCTGGAAATCGAATTCAGTCAACTCGTAGTCGGAATCCGGATTTAATTCCGCACATAGTTTCTGGAGGGGCTGTAAAATATCATCGATGGCGGCAGCGTCTACAAACCGCTCACTGTAGACATATTCGATCTCAGTTGCGCAAATCTGTTCTGCCCGTTTCTGCAGTTCACGGGTAACGCAAACCTTCCTCATCCGAACCGCTTTTTTAGCGGCCAGCAGTTCACACTGACAGGATTTCGACTGATCTGCAACAATCGCACGCTCTCCCAGTTGGGAGAAAGCTTCTGCCTGCTGAAAACCTGTCGTGGATGCACTGTACATGAAATAGATACTCATTCGAATATTACTGACTCTAAGCGAGATCTCTCGTCAGAGATACTGCGCTCATACTAGGGAATATGATCCGATAAAACAATTTTAACAGGCAGAATTGTTAAAAATGTGCGATAATTAATGATCTTAAGACGGGACAGGCAGTTGTGGACACTTCAGACACGGAATTTTATCGCATACTTTTTGATGAATCAAAACACAACTGGCTATTATTACACCGTCTGTAATTCCGAGACAAACTCACGCAATATTCAACAACAGCCGATCAATAAAATAAGGGGTGAACGCATTCGTTTTCCCTGGGAACCATTTCAGAATTCCTGTCCCATTTTCATCAAAATTTTCCTCCCAACCCCTGTCTCAGTTCTGTTTGCTGTTTGCTATGTCTATTAAAGAGTTTAGACCCGTTGCTTTGACTCGCAAAACAGACTGAAATTAGTTAGCATTTCCTAAACAGAGATCTGTTGCAGCATTCTCAACTCTGAACCGGAAGCTGAACGATCTCAAAAAAGAACCGTGATAGTTCCCTTACTCACGGTGCATTCCTAGAATTGTTGAGAACTCATCTGCGTATATTCTTCCAGGATGACTACAGTCAGTGATCTAAGAGAAGTTACGCTCATCGAAAATACTTAAGCAGGTTGAAAGAACCATATCTCATGGTAGAACAGACAGTTACAGGTGCAGTGCCTGGAGTCGATCCAGCGGAACTCGAAGAGTGGTTTGAATCGCTGGATGACCTCATCATCCGGTACGGTAAAGAACGAGTCAAAAATGTATTGGCGATTCTGCAGGAACGTGCTTACCGTCAGGGAGTGACGATGCCCTTCACGGCTAACACTCCTTACATCAACACCATTCCCGTTGACGAGCAGGCCCCGTTCCCCGGTAACCGTGAGATTGAACGTCGCATCAAAAGTATCATCCGCTGGAATGCGATGGCAATGGTCGTACGTGCCAACAAATACCATGACGGCATTGGCGGACACATTTCAACCTATGCTTCCGCCGCAACTCTTTCTGAAGTAGGATTTAACCACTTCTTCCATTCCCGCACGGAAGACCACTCAGGTGACGTCGTCTATTTTCAGGGACATGCTTCTCCTGGTGTCTATGCCCGTGCCTTTGTCGAAGGGCGTCTGACAGAAGAGAACCTCGAACGCTTCCGACAGGAACTTCCCCGTGGCGGTGGGCTGTCGTCCTATCCACATCCCTGGCTGATGCCGAACTTCTGGCAGTTCCCAACAGTCTCAATGGGTCTGGGCCCGATCATGTCCATTTACCATGCCCGTTTCCTGCGTTATCTGCATAATCGCGGCATCATGGATACATCCAAATCAAAGGTCTGGTGTTTTGTCGGCGATGGTGAAACCGATGAACCCGAAACACTGGGAGCCATTACCCTCGCCTCCCGTGAGCATCTGGACAACCTGATCTTTGTCATCAACTGTAACCTGCAGCGTCTGGACGGTCCCGTTCGCGGTAATGGTAAAATCATTCAGGAACTGGAAGCTGCCTTCCGCGGTGCCGGCTGGAACTGCATCAAAGTGGTCTGGGGCAGTGACTGGGATCCCCTGCTGGCAGAAGACGAAGATGGTCTGCTCGTGAAACGTATGGGCGAAGTCATCGACGGACAGTATCAGAAATATGTCGTCGAACCAGGCTCCTATATCCGGGAGCATTTCTTTGGAGAAAATCCCGAACTGGCAAAGATGGCAGAGCACCTGTCTGACGACCAGCTCAAACGTATGAAACGTGGCGGTCACGATCCGGAAAAAGTTTATGCGGCGTATAATGCAGCTGTGAAACACACCGGTTCCCCAACCGTGATCCTGGCCAAAACCATCAAAGGCTACGGTCTGGGTGAAGCAGGCGAAGGTCGCAACATCGCACACAACGTGAAAAAGGCCAACGAAGAAGAACTGAGAGATTTCCGTTCCCGCTTCGGTATCCCCATTGGCGATGAAGACGTCAAAAACACACCATTCTATCGCCCCGATGATAACAGTCCTGAAATGCAGTACCTGCAGAAAAAACGGGAAGAACTGGGCGGCTATTTACCCAAACGGGCTCCCACTGAAGAGCGTCTGGAAACTCCGACTCTGGAATCACTCGATAAATTCCTGACGAGTATGGCCGGGAAAAAAGGTTCTACCACCGGCGCTTTCGGAATCCTGCTTGGCAACCTGCTGAGAGACAAAGTGATTGGCAAGCGTATTGTGCCCATCATTCCGGACGAAGCCCGTACTTTCGGTATGGAAGGCCTTTTTAAACAGTGTGGTATCTATGCCAGCCAGGGACAGTTGTACGAGCCCGTCGACCGTGATCAGCTGATGTACTACAAAGAAGCGAAAGATGGACAGATCCTCGAAGAAGGGATCAACGAAGCGGGAGCGATTTCCTCCTTCATCGCCGCAGGTACAGCTTACGCGAACCAGGGCGTCAACATGATTCCGTTCTATGTGTATTATTCTATGTTCGGATTCCAGCGTGTCGGCGATCTGGTCTGGGCCGCTGCCGACTCCCGTACCAAAGGCTTCATGCTGGGGGGAACCTCGGGTAGAACCACCCTTAACGGTGAAGGTCTGCAACACCAGGATGGTCACAGTCACCTGATGGCTTCGACAGTCCCGACTTTACTGGCTTACGACCCTGCTTACGCATACGAGCTGGCAGTCATCATCCAGGAAGGTCTGCGACGCATGTACCAGGAAGGTGAAGAGATTTTCTATTATCTCTCCGTCTATAACGAAAACTATGAAATGGCTCCCATGCCTGAAGGCGACAAAGTCGTCGAAGGTATCATTGAAGGGATTTACAAATTCCGGTCACAGGAAGTCGAAAAACCTGCTGTCTCAATGCGACCACAACTGTTCGGCAGTGGACCGATCCTGCGGGAAGTTCTGCGGGCTCAGGAAATCCTGGCGGAGAAGTTCAGCATCGCAACAGATGTCTGGAGTGTCACCAGCTACAGCCAGTTGGCCCGAAATGTAAAAGATGTCGAACGCGAGAACCGGTTGCATCCCGATGCAGAACCGAAGAAGTCCTACCTGGAAACAACCTTCGAAGGTGTCGCTGGTCCGTTTATTGCTTCCAGTGACAACATCAAGCTGGTCGCAGACCAGATCCGTGAAGACATCCCCGGTAACTATTGCGTATTGGGAACAGACGGCTTCGGTCGCAGTGAAACCCGTGAATCACTCCGACGACATTTCGAAATCGATGCCGAAAACGTCGTGGTGGCAACGCTGGTCTCTTTAGCCGAAGAAGGTCAGTTCGATAAATCAAAGCTGCCTGCCATCATTAAAGAGCTGGGAATCGATCCGGAAAAAGTGAATCCACGACTCGCTTAACTCCCATTACAACAGCTTTCATTGAAGCATTACCAACAAGAAGATAGAACACAAAACTATGGCTACTGAATTTAAACTTCCTGAAGTGAGTGAGGGTGTCGAGACAGCAGATGTCGGACAGATCTCTGTCGCGGTGGGCGATACAGTGGAACAGGGACAGGTTCTGATGGACATTGAAACCGATAAGGCGGTTGTCCAGCTGGAATCACCTTACTCAGGCACGATTGCAGAGCTTAAAGTCGCTGAAGGCGATTCGGTCTCGATCGGAGCCGTCCTGCTGTCGATTGAAGAATCCAACGGTGCTCCTTCCGCTCCCGCTGCAGAAAAGCCTGCGGAACCCAAACCAGAAGAATCAGCTCCGGCCAAAGCCGAACAGGCTGCTCCTCCTGAATCAAAATTGGAAAGCAAACCGGCTGCGCCACAGCCCGCAACTGCAAAACCGGCTGCAGCGGACGCGAATGGCGAGAAACCACCTGTTCCTGCCGGCCCAGCCACCCGTAAACTGGCAAGAAAACTGGGCGTCGATCTGCATCAGGTCACAGGCTCCGGTCCCGGCGGTCGCGTCACTCAGGAAGACGTCGAAAACTATGTCAAAAACCTGATTGCCAACGGCGGTCCTTCAGGTGGCGGTGGCGGAATTGCTGTTCCTCCCCTGCCCGACTTCACCCAGTTTGGCGAAGTCGAACGCAAGAAACTCAACAAGCTGTCGCGTGTCTCTGCCAACAACCTCAGCCTGTCCTGGCAGGTAATTCCGCACGTGACGCAACACGATCTGGCTGATATCACCGACCTGGAAACAGCCCGAAAGCTTTTCATCTCCAAGCCGAATTACTCGGGTCCCAAAGTGACGATGACCGCTCTGGCCATGAAAGCCATCGCCATCGCACTGCACGAATACCCGAGCTTCAACTCCAGCTTCGATACGCAGACCGATGAAATTGTTTTCAAGAATTACATCAACATTGGTGTCGCCGTCGATACGGAAAACGGCCTGGTCGTTCCCGTCGTCAAAAACGTTGACAAGAAAAATATCATCACCATCGCCAATGAAATGAACGCATTAGCCATCAAGGCCCGCGATCGTAAACTGGAAATGAGTGACATGCAGGGGGGAACGTTTACCATCACCAACCTGGGTGGACTCGGTGGAACGTCCTTCACGCCCATCGTCAACTATCCTGAAGTCGCCATTCTGGGCATGTCACGCTCGCGGCATGAATTCCAACTGGTGGATGACAAACCCGTTTCTCGCCTGATGCTGCCGCTGTCGTTGTCCTACGACCATCGGGTCATCAACGGGGCTGACGCTGCTCGATTCATCGTGCGACTTTCCAGTTTACTCTCTGATCCATTCAATCTGCTGGTTGACTGCTGAGAACGTTATCTACTCTGAAGTAATGCAATAAAAGGTTTATCGATATTATGTCTGGATCAGCTACCAGAGAAACGGATGTTGTTGTTATCGGTGGTGGCCCTGGTGGTTATCCGGCGGCATTCGATGCAGCCGACAAAGGCTACAAAGTCATCATGGTCAATGATGACGTCGCCCCGGGTGGAGTTTGTCTGAACCGGGGTTGTATCCCCTCCAAAGCACTGCTGCACGTCGCCAAACTAATTAACGAAACCAGAGAATCATCAGAGTGGGGTATCACTTTCCAGAAGCCGGAAATCAACCTCGATCAACTCCGGGATTTCAAAAACAAAGTCGTCACACAGCTGACCGGCGGTATCGGACAACTGGCCGGAGCCCGCAATGTGGAAATCCTCAAAGGTTTCGGCCGATTCAAAGATTCGCACACAGTCGAAGTCACAAAACAGGAC
>JAGQQP010000311.1 GCA_020426085.1 Planctomycetaceae bacterium
TATTTCCGCCCCGTTCCTCGGGCAGATCAAAACGGTGTTCGATTGATTCTTTGGCGGGTTGTTTCCAGATCGCAACAGGCAGCAGCCAGTCTCCGTTTGAGAGAACCGTTGGCTTATTCATCATGATACCGTTACACAAACGGCGGGGTTCGGTCCATTTCGGATTTTCCTGATCGGAATCATCCGTCGTGATGGCCCAGACACCACTGCGACCATCCCACCAGCGAAAGGATTGTGCCCAGAAGACCCACATCCGACCGCTGGGGTCATGCCAGATCGCCGGGTCATATGCGCGAACTGGACCCGGAGGATCAATGACCAGTTTGGGGCCCGACCAGGTTTTGCCGTCATCACCACTGGTGACAAGCACGACATAGTTGAGTTCGCCTTCACCTGTTCCGCCGGCGTACCAGAGCGCCCACAGTCGCCCGTTGGCAGCGCGGGACAGACCGGGGATTCCCTGGAACATCCGCGTGTCATCTGCATATTCTTTGCCGGGATCTGTATTGACGGGTGGGGCGACAAGAGCCGGGTCGGTCTGATCCGATTTTTCCTCAGCCTGAATCAATGTCGTGAAGAACAGAAGTGTGAGCAGAAAAGAAACAGGTCGAAACAATGAACGCACGGTGGGACCTCTCTGTTGCAGGGAAAAGCAGGAATATCGTGATTGCTGATTTTAATTGTCTGTTATCATGCTAACAAAATGCCGTACCGGGAGCGAGTATTTCAGATCAACAAACAGAAATATGAGATGAAATGCCAAAGCGTCTTGAAGCTGTGAATTCGGCTTTGAAATCTGCGTCTGGACAGGCCTTTCATTCTGATCTAAAGTATGCTTACCAGAGGGCGTCAATTTTCACGTGGATTAGATATGTAGACATCATTAAGCAATCAGAAGCAGTTAAGGAACACCATGGACCTGACCGAATTGATCATTTTGCTTGTAGTGGCAGGGCTGTGTGGCAGTATTGCGCGAGGACTGGCGGGAAGTACACGTGGCGGCTGTCTGGTTTCCATCGCGCTTGGTTTTATCGGTGCGCTGCTGGGGAGCAAATTAGCCATGCTGCTGGGTCTGCCGGAGATCTTTTCGCTCAATCTGGGAGGTAGAGATTATCCGATTGTCTGGTCCATCATCGGCGCATCCCTGTTTTGTGCGGTTCTGGGTTTGCTGTCTGGTGGACGACGCCTGTGATACTTTTGATCCTCATTTGCATTACCTGATGCTTTGTTGCAGGTATTGCAGAAATTGGCGGAGTTGAACATACTATGCCGGTGTCCCCGAGATACCCGACTTTCTAAGTCGGGTTTTTTTGTGTCAGTCTGATCGGAAGTAGTGCTGTATGTCGCTGTTGAGTATAAATCAAGTCTCCTTTACGTGGAGTGGTCCTCCACTGCTGGATGAAATCAGCCTGGAAATATATGAAGGTGAGAGGATTGGCCTACTCGGACGCAATGGTGCGGGTAAATCCACGTTAATGAAAATGATCGCCGGCGAACTGGACCCCGATGACGGACAGATCAAGCGGGATAAGGATGTACGGGTAGCCCGCCTGATCCAGGAGGTCCCCGCAGGCTGTGCTGATCGGATTCATGATTTTGTCGCCAAGGCTGCAATGCCGTTTTTCGAGCATGAATGGGAAGCAGAACACGCGGTCGAACGGATCCTCTCCCGAATGGAGCTGAATGGTGATGACCAGTTCGATGCGCTGTCTTCCGGTATGAAACGACGCGTTCTACTGGCAGCATCTATCGTGCAGTCCCCCGATATCCTGCTGCTGGATGAACCGACCAACCATCTTGACATCCCGGCGATCAAATGGCTGGAACAGTTTCTGCAGTCGTATGAAGGAACGCTGTTGTTCGTGACCCACGACCGGGTGTTTCTGCAGGCGCTGGCAACGCGCATCATCGAAATTGATCGCGGAAAAATTTATGACTGGACCTGTGATTACGCGACCTTCCTCAAACGTAAAGAAGCATTTCTGGAAGCAGAAGAAAAACAGAATGCACTCTTCGACAAAAAGCTGGCTGAAGAAGAAGTCTGGATCCGACAGGGGATCAAAGCGCGACGTACCCGCAATGAGGGACGCGTCCGGGCATTGAAAAAGATGCGTGAAGAACGCCGACAGCGACAAAATCGGGTCGGAAATGTCAATATGCAGGTGGCAACCGCTGATCGTTCCGGTCAGCTGGTGATTGAAGCGAAGAATGTAAGCTTCTCATATGGCGATGAACCAGTGATTCAAAATCTGACAACATTGATCTCACGCGGAGACAAAATCGGGATTATCGGCCGTAATGGAGCCGGCAAAACGACTCTGCTGAAGCTGTTGCTGGGGGAACTGAAACCGGATTCGGGAACCATTCGGCAGGGGACCAATCTGGAAATTCTCTATTTCGATCAGTTACGTGAGCAGATCGATGAAGAAAAAACGGTGATTGAAAACGTCGGCGAAGGACAGCAGACGCTGACGATAAACGGACAGCCGCGAAATATTTATGGTTATCTGCAGGACTTTCTGTTTACACCCGAGCGGGCACGTCGACCGGCCCGTTACCTTTCGGGAGGGGAACGAAATCGGCTATTGCTGGCAAAACTGTTTAAGCGGCCAACCAACCTGATGGTACTGGACGAACCGACGAACGATCTGGATGCAGAAACTCTCGAACTTCTGGAAGAGCTCATCTGCAATCATCCGGGAACATTGCTGCTGGTAAGCCATGACCGTGCCTTTCTGAATAATGTCGTTACTGCGACACTCGTATTTGAGGAAGGGGGGGAAGTCAAAGAATACGCGGGCGGTTACGACGATTATCTGCTGCAGTCTCAAACCAGGGAGAAAACGGAAACTCAGCAGACTGAAACCCAGGTCAAGCCGGAGCCTCCAGTCGCGAAACCCAAAGCTGCCAAACTGAGTTTCAAGGAAGAGCGGGAACTGGAAGAAATTCCCCAGCGCATTGAAAACCTGGAGGCAGAGCAGGGGGAGCTGCAGACCAATATGGCTGCGCCGGAGTTTTTCAAACAGTCAACAGAAGTGATCGCAGAAGCGACAAATCGCGTCACCGCGATTCAACAGGAACTGGAATACTTACTGGAACGCTGGGAAGAACTGGAGTCACGGGTATCATAATTCGATTCCGCTTGTAAGGAGACTCATGCGCTTATTTGAAGGAACTCCCTTTGATCGACCGCCTCGTTGTGAAAAATGCGATCAACTGGAAGAAGAATGTATCTGCCCGCCTGAACCAGCATTTCGCATTCCTCCCGAACAACAGACGGCAAAGCTGTCGATCGAGAAACGTAAAAAGGGCAAACGCGTCACCGTCGTTCGTGGCTTACCTGAGGAAGGAAATGATCTGCCCGATCTGCTGAAACAACTGAAAGACCGTTGTGGTGCCGGCGGTGCCCTGAAAGAGGATGAACTCGAAATTCAGGGCGACCAGCTGGACCGTGTACGGGAAGCATTACAGCAGATGGGTTTTAAGGTCAAAGGGTAAGACGCGAATCAGTTACACTTCCGGGGCACTGTCGTAAGGGATTTCGACCGGATAAAAATCCCGTTTTCTCCGCTGATGGTTCAGCTTTGCAAAATCGTGTGTGTGGATCGCTTTGGCTTCCACATTGAAAATGGAACCGGCAAACGGTTCAAAGCTGGCCCGGAAATGTGCCGACGATTTTACGGAAATGTATTTCATCGCTTCACAGTCGATTCCCAGTGTTTTGGAGAATGCGGGACCAAAGGGTTGTTCCCGGGCCGTGACAACGACGACAGAAACTCCATCCTGCTGAATCCAGGCTGAGGGGCCCATGTTTCCGGTCAGTCCCGCATACATGGGACCATCGTATTTGAATGTTCCTTCTGAAAGCGCTTTGACAACTGCTTTCATTTTCACGGGAGGGCCCTGAATCGGATCGGACTTACCGCCGACTTCCGTTTCGATCTCGCCTCCTACACCAGCTTTATGGGCCAGCGCAACCACATCGGGATCGACGATATACAGGATCAACGCTTTGTCGAGTTTCTGATCCAGGAAAGTCTGCAGAATTTCAGTGGAGTCACCAGCTGTGCCTCCCCCCGTATTGTCGGCGTGATCGGCGAGGATGATCGGGTATTTGCCGATCTCCTCTCCCTCTTTGATTGCCTCTTTAACAGTGAAGGGGAGTTTGTACCAGCGGCGACGGCGTTCCCAGATCCAGTCGGCAAATTCTTCGGCGGTTTTATCTGCGAGTTCCTGATCATTGTCCGCGACCACAATCAGGGAAGGTCCTACATCGGGAACGTCAGCCCAGGGGAAACCGGTCGAGACCGTTACGCCCAGAATGCCGGGACGCGTTTCGATTTCGTGTGCGTAATCCATGACTTCTTTCATGGGCATGTGCGCGGTTACCTGGCAGGCGGTACTCCAGAACAGGGGGATCTGGCGGAGTGTCATGACCGGTTTCACTTCGCCGTTGATGATTCTGACGATCAGCTCAGCGGCTTCCTGGCCTCGTTCATTCATGTCGATATGCGGATACGTATCATATCCTAAGATCGCTGTTGCCTGTTCGACGCGGAGCTGGGAATGGTTGCCGTGCATATCAGGGGTGACCAGAATCGGTCGGTCCGGACCGATGTATTCCCTGACTTTGGAGATAAAGTGCCCGTCGCCATCTTCGATGCCATCAATGACCATCGCACCATGCAGGTCAAGCAGTACGCCATCTACGGGACCGTTTTTCTCTTCCTCAGCTTTCAGGCGTTCCAGAAATTCTGCCAGCAGATCGTCGTATGTTTTTCGCTCGATCAGACCACTGGGAAAGGCAAAGGTCCAGAGTAGTGGGATGATTTCAAAGCCGAGTTTTTCGGCCCCATCAATGAATCCGCCGATACAGACATTGGCGCCCGGGAATGTTTCCATGATTTCCTGACCACGAAATAACCCCCGGTCATTGATGAAATCGTCAAGTGTGGTGGGAAGGGAAGAATACGTACTGGTCTCATGCAGTACACCGCCGGTGGCAATTCTCATGGTTGCAGCTCCTGGAAAATCAAATCATGGGTGAGCACAGCATCGCTAGAACGCATCTTGTTTAAGTGTAGCGTCTCTCAATCATACATACTCGGGCCAGACAACCCTGGAAACACTACAGTAAAACGAGACACAGTCTAAAGATAAAAAATCATCGTCAGAATAGAAAGCGTCACCTGCCTGTTAAAATTCGGCTTCTCAGAAAGTCCAGAATTCGTTATCTAGAGTACTCCGTATTACCAGTCTGTCATGGAGCCAGTCGAATCACTCTAGAAAGTAGCTGATGAAAATAGCGATTACCGGAGGCGGTATTGCGGGGATGGCTGCGGGATATCTGCTCTCGCAGGCGGGGCATGCCGTGACCATCTTCGAGCAGGCAGAAAAATGCAGACCTGTGGGGGCAGGGATTCTGATTCAGCCCATTGGTCAGACGGTGCTCAAGCATCTGGGCATTTACGACCAGATTGAACAGCAGTCTGCCCGTCTGGATTATATTGAAGCCATTAAACATACGGGGAAACGACTGGTTTTTCTGGAGTATCGCCGTCTGCGAAGTCAGCTTTTTGGTCTGGGGGTACATCGCGGGCTGCT
>JAGQQP010000312.1 GCA_020426085.1 Planctomycetaceae bacterium
CCGAGAAACTGTCCGAGGTGACCAGTCCGCGGGAGATCAGTTCCCCCAGTGAATCGGCGATCTGTGAAGGCATGGATTGTGTTTCCGCCATCAGGTCTGCAGCAAACAGGGCGCCTCGTCGCGTTAACAGTTCCTGAACTTCCTGAGCCGGGCTGCTCAGATAGTGTTCGGTTTCGCTCTCTTCCGGACTGGATGCGACCTGGTTGAAGCAGGTCAGCCAGGGAATGTCTTCTCTCAAGAAGAAGGAGACCGGTGCATTGCGCGTGATGCCGGTCATCGATTTCCCCTGGTCCGCCGTGCGACGGGGAGGATACAGGCGACCCCAGCCCACTTCGCCGGTAAAGCAGAGTTCATCCAGTTGACTGCTCTGATAATTAGACAGCCGGGCAGGCAGGATATCCCGTTCCCAGCAGATCGCGGGGATATCGATGCCCTGCAGCATCGAGAGGACTTCAAACAGACCATTTGTGCCAGACCGTTTTTCTTCCCCCGTCAGTCCGTGCAATCTGGTCAGATATTGAATCAGCACGCTGACGTCCACGGGTTGAACCTGGGCCCGTAATCCCTGCAGTGTCAGACGATGGATGCGAGATAATAGACGTCGGTGACACCATTCTTTAGGCGGAGCAGGGGACGTCTCTTGTTTTGACTCTGTACCCTCAGTCTCATCCAGACTCTGATCCCAGTTCGGATTTTTGACGCGGAAATAGCCCTGCATGGCAATCCCTTCACCTTCCAGCGCCATCAAAGCGGCTTCGGTCTGCGCGTCAGTCATGCCTGCCTGGGATGCCATTTCAGCAACCGTCAACGGTCCACAGTTATCTAAAAGTCCACGGATGATCGCGGTGCGGGCCTCCGTCGATTCCCATTCCTGCTGCACACCGGCGGGAACAATTACAGGTGGCGCATGCTGACTCTCCGGGAACGCAGCCAATGCCGCCGGCAGTCGTTCCGTGGCAACCCAGCTGTGGAAAGGAGCTTGTTCAGACTCTGTGTGTGATCGAATCAGAGTGGTGGCTCGTCCGGTCGCTTCCAGCTCCTGATACCAGTCGTTCCATTCCGGATGTTCCTGGATGGGGAGATGAATGCGACCGAGCAGCACATCGTGGAATTCGTCAGCGTTCCGCACGACGGGCTGTGCTTCCTGACAGACCTGCGCGATCGCTTCCGGCGAGAGTCTGCCCAGATCCTCCACGCTTTCCACAGAGAGGGTGTGCCGCGTCGCGACAGCACGGGCACGACGTTCCTGTGCTTCGCCTCCATCCAGAAAAGTATATGGACTGGAATTGAGCAGTTCATAACAGAAGGGGGATGGCTCCCGGGTATCACGGGGGATGAGTTTGACGGTTCCCTGTTCGATTTCGAGCAGTACGTTTTTCAAGCCGTCGATATCGAGTTGTTCATTCAGGCAGTCAGTGAGCGTCTGATCGACGAGGATATGATCAGGGCGGACGATTTCGCCGATTTCGTTTTCGGGACAGCCTGTCAGTCGTGGGAAGACTGCAGTGAGTAAGTCTTCCGCACGAAACCGCTGCAGCGGAGGCGGAACTTTTTTTCCATTCTGCATCCGCGAGACGAGCAGAGCCCGCGTGACATTCCACCGCCAGCGTACGTGGAACATGGGATGATCCAGAATCGCCTGCTCGGACAGTTGCTGCACATTCCGGGTATTGAGCATGGAAAACAGGCTCTCCAGCGGAAAGCTGTGCTGCGGCCCCAGAGATAGAATGATGCCGTTATCGTCGGCCGTGGCCTGCAGTTCAAAGTTGTAGGAGCGGCAGAACCGTTTTCGCATGGTGTAACCCCACGCGCGGTTGATGTCGCCACCGAAGGGAGCGTGAATTACCAGTTGCATGCCCCCCGATTCATCAAAGAACCGTTCAAACACAATCCGCTTTTGTGTCGGCACCACTCCCAGGGCTGCTTTCTCTGCCTGGACGTATTCTACAATCTGCTTGCTGCCCCATTCGTCAGTGTTGGTTTCGCGCGAGAGCCAGAGGATCGCCTGTTCGGTATCTTCGATGCGACGTTCGAGTTCTTCTCTCAGGTGTGAGATTTCCGTCGACAGTTCCAGCGAACGACCAGGCGCTTCGCCAAACCAGAACGGAATCGAAGGGGGCGCACCATGCGCATCGACCACGGTGACATCCCCGCCCCGCACGTAGCGCACCTGCCAGGATGTATTTCCCAGCAGAAAGATATCGCCGGCCATACTCTCGACGGCGAAGTCTTCATCCACGGAGCCGACCACGGTCTGATCTTCTTCAGTGACCACACGGTATGACGCGATTTCAGGGATCGCGCCGCCGTTCATCGTGGAGACGAGCCGGGCATTTTTGCGGCTGCGGATGCGGTTCTGAACCTGGTCATGATGCAGATAAACACGGCTGCGACCGGAAGTACTGCTGATCCCTTCGCTGAGGAACTGAATTGTACTGTCAAAATCTTTCCGCTTGAGATTGCGATATGAATAAGATCGTGTCAGGGCTGCGAACAGTTCGTCTGTGTTCCATTCCTGGCAGGAGACTTCCGCGGTGATCTGCTGCGCCAGGATATCAATGGGGGCTTCCGGCATGCGGACGGTGTCGAGAATACCCTGTTTGATCGAACGAACCAGAGCCATGCTTTCTACGAGTTCGTCGCGCGAGAGTGCAAAGATCCGCCCTTTGGGAACCAGTCCCAGCGAATGCCCGGAGCGGCCGATGCGTTGCAGAAACGTCGCGATGCCGCGCGGCGAGCCGATCTGCACCACCAGATCGATGTAGCCAACGTCGATCCCCAGCTCCAGGGAGGCCGTCGCGATGACGGCTTTCAGCTCGCCGCTTTTCAGTTTCTGTTCGGTACGATGTCGAATTTTCGCAGACAACGAGCCGTGATGGCTGCCCACGACTTCTTCTCCCAGCCGTTCGGTGAGTTGGTGGGTGATGCGTTCTGCCAGACGGCGGGTATTCACGAAGATCAACGTGCTGTGATGCGAGTTGATCAGTTCGACAATCTGTTCCAGCACTTCCGCCCATTGTTCGTGGGTGCAGATCGCACTCAATTCAGAGGGGGGGACCTGAATGGCAACATCCAGTGTCCGCGAGTGGCCTATATTGACAATGCGACAGGTCTGCTCGGGATACTCAGTCGCAGTTTCAGCAGGGGGATCGGCGGTGATTTCGATTTCGGGACGATTTCCCACAAGATACTGCGCGACGCGGTCTAAAGGTTTCTGTGTCGCAGACAGGCCGATCCGTTGCAGGGGATGCTCGACGAGTGCTTCCAGCCGTTCTAAAGTGATCGACCAGTGCGAACCCCGTTTATCTCTCAGGAGAGCGTGTATTTCATCGACGATCACCGTCTCGACTGTTTTCAATGTTTCGCGGCTTTTGGAACCGGTTAACATCAGATAGAGCGATTCAGGAGTCGTCACTAAGATGTGAGGCGGTCGTTTGACGAGCGCGGCGCGCTGGGAAGAGGGGGTATCCCCCGTTCGCAGACCGACACGGATGGGGGTGAAGATCTCGCCCGCTTCTTCTAATAGCTGGGAAATCTCTTCCAGCGGCTGTGTCAGATTACGATGCATATCGTTCGACAGCGCCCGCAGAGGCGAAACGTAGATGACACTGATTTCATCATCCAGGTCGCCGGCAAGCGAACGTTTGACCAGACGGTCAATAACCGACAGAAACGCGGTCAGCGTTTTACCACTTCCTGTCGGAGCCGAGATCAAAGTGTGCTCACCCCGATTGATACAGGGCCAGCCCTGCTGTTGTGGTTCGGTTGGACCCTGAAACCGTGTCCGGAACCATTGTTCGATGATGGGGTGATATCCGTAAAATGACATGACTGTCCTTTGGAGTGTCGATAAAGAGCTGCCTCTGTATTGTAAGACGTTGATTCTGAGAATTTAACCTGTTTTCTCTGAAAATCTTCCGGTTTAAACTTTCTGCTCAAGCAGAGAACGTAATGCCATGTCGGTTCTTCAAATGGTTGCTGCCCGAACGAAGGATTCTGTTTGAGTGTCTATTCCAAAAACAGGGAAATTATGAAGTTTCTTCATCTTGGTGTGTTCCATAGAAACAGCAGCTTATTTCACTCCGGAAAATCGTCTATAATTGGGGAAATGAATTGATCTGACGGATGTAAAATCTCGTTAAAAAGAGTACACCAGATGATCAGTATCTGGCTATGATACAATAATAAAGGATATTGAAACCGTTCCGGGTCCCATTCCGGCATCAATGCCGAGGGATCACTGGCATTGCATATCTCATATTGAAAACGGTGAAAGTCACACGATGAAACATGTCAACCAGATGCTACTGGCTTTTATTCTGGGACTGCTGGTGCTCAATGGGAGTTCCACTCTCTGGGCTGACCCGGCTCCCTCTGATAAAAAAGAAAAGCAGCCTGCCGAAGAAAAGCAAAAAGCAGATGCGGAAGCTCCCCCTTCGAAGCCGGCATTGTTTATGACCATCGAAAGTCCGGTGGGAGAGGTGACATACGGCAGAGTTACCAACGCGGCTTTGTCACTTCAGAATGAAGCCGCCAAATCAGGGCAGAAAGGGTATCTGGTCCTCCAGATCTCTCCCGGCTCCAGCCCCTTTCATCAGGTCCAGGGACTCGCCAAGTTTCTGGCTTCCGCCCAGTTGACCGATTTGAAAACCATCGCCTGGATCCCGGAAACAGTAATCGGAAATAACGTCGTGCTGGCGCTGGCCTGTGATGAAATTGTCATGCATCCCGATGCAGAACTGGGGGACATCGGTTACGGGAAAGCACTGGACCGGGATGAACGTGAGTTCGTACTGTCCATTGTTGAAAAACGGCACAATGCCAAGCTGAGTCGCGCCCTGGCACTGGGGATGATGGACCCGCAGCAGGCTGTCCTGAAGGTGAAAATCCAACAGGGAGAAGGAGAAAATCGGCAGATTATCTCCCGCATTGTGACTCCCGACGAATTGAAACGGCTGCAGGAAAATATGGCCGTCATTACTGATGTTGAGACCATCAAGGAAGTCGGATCAGTGGGAGTGTTTTCCGGAAGCAAAGCCCGCGCTCTGGATGTACTGGTCCAGCAGTTGGCGCACTCACGCGGAGAACTGTCGGAATTGTATGGTATTCCCCGCGAGAAATTACGCGATGATCCGACCCTGGGTGATGCCCCCAAAGTCATGCTGATTAAAGTGGATGGAATGATTGAACCTCTGCTGGAGGCATTTCTGGAACGGCAGATCAATCGGGCCGTCAATTCCGGGGCGAATATGCTGGTTTTCGAGATTGATTCAGGGGGAGGCTATCTGATGTCAGGAACGAATCTGGCGAACATGATTGCTGATCTTGATTCCAGGCAGGTGAGAACCGTGGCTTATATTCCCGATCATGCCATGAGCAGTGCCGCCATTATTGCGCTGGGCTGTGACGAAATTTTCATGCGCCCCGGCGCACAAACAGGGGACGCCGGGCCTATTGAAATGAAAGAAGATGGGCAGTTCGAGCACGTACCGGAAAAAATCCTGAGTTCGCTGCGTGTGACTTTAAAGGATCTGGCTGAGAAAAAAGGGCGACCTGCGGCAGTCTGCGAGGCGATGTCCGATAAAGA
>JAGQQP010000313.1 GCA_020426085.1 Planctomycetaceae bacterium
GAAGTGCTGCTGTTTCAGGTCGTGACGCCGGAAGAAGAAGAGTTTCCATTCAGCAAGCCGACACAGTTCCGCAGCCTGGAGCGTCGCGGTCATCATCAACTGGTTGATCCGCATCAGTTACGAGCCCGCTATCTGGAACAGTACCAGGAGTTCTGTGCGACGCTGGCCCGGCAGTGTGGATCAGTGAACGTGGATTACCTGAAATTTCGTACGACGGACGCGTATCATTTAGCCCTTGGTGCCTTTCTGAATCAACGCACACGCCCCGGACGAAAGTAGACGAGCGAACTCATGTCAGGTGAAAAAATTCCGATCAACCGGACTCTGGTAGGCATTATCTCCCTGGTTTGCCTGGGGATTGCCGCCTATCTGTTCTGGCTGGCTCCCCCGGATCAGTTTGCACAGCAGGATGTGGCCACCGGTGCTTTTATGCGTGTGGGGCTGTTGATGCTCGCCTTCTGGTTTGCTCTGCCGACAAAAAACCGGGATGCTGCCTGGGCGAATGTCTCTCCCTGGGTTTTCGTGGTGATCATCATGGCGGTCGTGGGAGTTGCGGTCCGGCCTAAGATTGTCGTGCCACTGCTGCTCGTGATGGCCGTGCTGGGTTTTGTGCTCCGACCGCGCAACAAAAGACGCTCGCGGCGTTGACCGGAGCGTGCTTCTGATTGATTTCGATTATTGCGGACTCTGTGCCCGGCTGACAGGCTGTACTTTCAGATCGCGGGGTAACTGTCGCGGCACCTGATTTCCGGTCTGCGAGATGACATCGATGGGTTTGGGAGGTACGAAACGATCTGGTTCTTCTCCGTTTTGAGCAGCCGCTGCGGCTTCCCGCTGTTTGGCATCGATGTAAACCCGGGCGGCGACTTTCAGCAGTTGCGGACGGCGGACCGGCAGCACCCCTTCCAGTTGACCGGCAATCCGTTCCACCCAGCCAGGCTGACGTTCCATTGCCAGGGACATCATATGCATGAAGATCGAGACTTCTTTGAAGTTGCGATCCAGGATCGCATTGCTCACCGGTGCCAGGATCTTGGCTGCCATTTCCACGGTCTGTGAAGGAAAGGAGACGTACATCGATACCTGATGCGAGACGGCATCGATTTTCTTATCTTCGCCGGGGAAGTATTCGGTCTGCAGATGCAACAGCGCTTTGGCTGAGATCGGCTTGGCCAGCAGCGGACTTTTATAGACTCCCGAGCAGAGCACAATGGTTTCTTTCGGTGTCTGATGAATTACTTCGAGCGTTCCCACAGTGCCATCGCCGGCATCGACTTCATACGAATAAGGGCCGGTCTGCCACATCTGGAACTCGGACAGTTTCATTTCACGCCAGATACTGACGACCACGTCAGGGTGTGCAATGAAAAAGGCATACGCCGAATGATTGACGTCGAGGTGAATTTTCGGCAGCACGCGGAACATGCTGATATCTTTCAGCACGTGTTCGGCATTTGTGCGGTTGGCCTGCGACATCTGATCCAGTGGAATCTGTGACAGGCATTCTTTTCTTGAGGAGCGGGACGAAGAACCTTTTGTCAGTAAGGTAATCAGTTCTTCTTCGTCAGGAATGCGGATTTCCTGATCGACCTGCTGATGTTTCTGTTGGAATTCAGTCAGCTGCCGATCATCGTCTCGTAAAAGATATTGATCGGCAGCCGACTTCGTCAGGGCCGGGCTCTGGCCATCGCGTTCGTTAGATTGTGGCTGTTGTGCAGAAACAGAGGTGACAGGAACCGTTATGCTACTTGTGACAGCGATCACCAGAATCGTCATTTTCTGAATGAATTTTGTCATGCTCATCTTCGTCATGTGAGAACCTGTTTTCTTTCCGCGTTCAACTTGTGTTGTCTGGTTTTATGCCCGTCAGTCTGGGTAGCAGTCAGTTTGGAGGTGCATTCACAGGAGGTGCCAGCGCCGGGCCGGGCTCCTTGAGTTCAGACTCCAGACCCGTTTCATTGGGAAACGGATCAGGGGGCACAAAAATAGAAGGTTCGGGAAGAGGAACCAGGTCATCCACAGCCTCGCCGTCATAAGACTGCTGGCTGCTGTATTCAGTGACTGGAGTATCACTGATATAGTGTTGCATCTGACAGTCATCGCAGCATTTACACCACCAGCGGTTGAAGCGCGACTGACACCAGTCAGGTTTGCCAATACGCGTCAGGTCCCACGTGGGACGATAGAAGCGGTCTGCATAAAGCTGTGTGTCGCTGATGTCGTCGATCAGGTTATAGTAGACATTGCTGGCCCTGAAACACTGGCAGCCCGAGCATACTATAAGCGGCTGGATCATGACTATGCAGACAAATGCTGCGCGCATTCGCAGTTTCCTCCCCCATTTGAATGTGACCTTCCCTGGTCACAATTGAACCCATGATGGCTCGCATCATCAGTTGTACAATCGCCTGTACCTAAGGATGATCGGCTATCGTTGAAGAGAAACTTTATCGATTATTCCGAATGCTCAGGTTATCGGGGTGATGAGCACCTGAAATGTGCTTAACCCCTGAAAAACAGGGGTCAGCGTGCTAAAATCTGCAGGAAAATTCGAGTCTAAATGGCTCCGGTTCACCGAATATCCCTTGGGATACGAAGGGTTCTTGCGATCCGGGAACCAGACTGGGATACTGACAGGAAAGCAAATCTTATATCCGGATTCAGGAGGCTCATATGCGGGAATTTACATTTGTGTCTATTTCAATCCTGTCGGCTTTGCTCTCTCTGGTGGGGATCGCAGCGGGAGAGGAAGGAGAGCGGGGGGCTCCCTGGCAGTGTCATATAATAGACGAGTCTTCCCGCGGTGCAGACGGCGTGAAGCTGTTTGACGCAGACGGCGACGGCTTACTCGACATCGCCACCGGCTGGGAGGAAGGGGGCATCACCCGCATCTATCGTAACCCCGGACCAGCGCAGGTAAAAAATAACTGGCCGGCAGTGACTCTGGGGAAAACCCCGCAGGTGGAAGACGCTGCCTGGATTGATCTGGAACGACTGCACACACGCAAAGCGGTGGTCAGTTGTTGTGAAGGGAAAACGCGTGCGATTTTCGTGCACTGGCCTCCGGTCGAGAAGCCGTTCGAAAATCCCTGGACGCAGGAAGTGATACCCGCATCCAAAGATCGGATGATGTGGATGTTTGCCATTCCCGCGAAAATTGGCCTCGATTCGCGTGGCGGTGAAGAACTGGTCGCCGCCGGCAAAGGACCGGGGGCCGAGATTGGCTGGTTTCTGCCAACGTCGGACACACGCGATCTGTCAAAGTATCAATGGATTACCTTGTCTCCGGCCGGCTGGATCATGTCATTATTTGCTGTCGACATGGATGGGGACGGGGATCAGGATCTGCTGACCACCGATCGTAAAGGAAAGCTGCGAGGCTGTCGCTGGCTGGAAAATCCGGGAGCTCCGACTGCCATTGTCGGTAAACAATGGAAGAATCACTGGGTCGGCGGTCGGGATCGGGAAGTGATGTTCGCGCATCTGGCTGACCTGGATCAGGATGGTCTACAGGACATTCTTTTTGTCTCGCGCGCCCCGGATGAAGTGCACTGGTATCGCCGTCTCGATAAGAGCGGCCTCAAATGGGATCACAGTGTGATTCCGTTTCCGGAGAATACAGGAGGCGGAAAAGGTGTGGCGGCCGGTGATCTGGATGGGGATGGTCAGTTGGACCTGGTACTCAGTTGCGAACATGCGGAGCCACCGAAATCAGGTGTGGTCTGGATGCGCGGCGTCCGCGAGGGGAAAAAGTTCCGCTGGGAGCCTCAGGAAATCAGTGGGCCGCGGGGCATCAAATACGATCGGATTGAACTGCTCGATCTGGATGGGGACGGCGACCTGGATGTGCTCTCCTGTGAAGAACGGGATCAGAAGAAAGGGCTGGGAGTCTTCTGGTATGAGAATCCGCTGAAGTAGAGGAGGTCGTTAAAAGAAAAAGAGTTCGCGCTGCACGGTTTCGAACAGTCGTCTGAGCCAGACATAACCTAGAGAGCGTGTGCCACAGTCGATCTGAGGCAGAACCGAAGCGCCGGGACGGAGTCCTTTGATGGTTTCATGATCCAGCCTGACCGTGATCTGCACGACCGGTTTACCGTCCGCATCGGGTTCTGCGGTCGCCGCGATATTTTCTATTGTTCCCTGGTAGGTCTGATCGGGATCGGTCAGCAGCAGAAAGGAGACGGGCAGCGGTTCTTTGCTCTTTCGTTGTGCTTCCAGAACATGTCCGATTTCGGAATCGGGGACTTCCATTTTCAGGACCCAGGGGCCTTTGAGGTCAGCGACGGTCAGCAGTCGTTGTCCGCGCTGGACGGGGCGTGCGAGCAGCTTTTCCTGCAAATCCCAGGTCAGGACTTCTCCATTCAGGGGGCTTTTGAGCGTGAGGGCTTCCTGCTGGTTTTTGAGCAGTGTCGACTGTTCGTTCAGACTTTTGAGTCGTTCGTTGAGTTCTTCCTGTTCGGCGGTCAGTCGATTGGCCTGCTGCAGGGCGTTGGCATCGGTGGGGTTCAGTTCCAGGCGGGCGGCCTGGATGACGGCCAATCGTTTCTGTGTTGTCTGAATCTCACCGCGCACGCGGCTGAATTCCAGTTCCAGATCGGAGTCGCGGAGTGTGATCAATGTGCTGCCTGTCGTCACATCTTCCCCCTGGCGGACGAGGATCTGATCGACAACGCCGTCTGCCGTCGCAAAAACATTCTGCTGATCGACGGGCTGCAGACTCCCCGTCCCTTCAATTTTGAAGTCGGCCGGTGTCAGGATCAGGACCGCAGAAAGGACTGCCAGAATCAAAGCCGCCATCAGCAGCTTGCGGACCGTCAGCTGTTTTTTGCGGAGCGGGGAATACGACCAGTGTTTCAGCAGCGGGAAAAAGGGAAAGCTCTCGAACTGCAGTGAATTATACAGAGCGGTTCCGCCATGACGTGAGACAGCCAGCGACCGTTCCAGCATGGTGTGGCTGGAGGGGACTTCGTGGAACTGTTCTATAACAATGGCGCCGACGGTCAACTGACTATTATCGACATTCGTGTTTACATTGGCAGAATCGTCGCTGGTTTCGTGAATGATATGCGAAAGCGGGAAGATCATCAGCGCCCGCGAACCGGCGAGATCCAGGTACGCATGCAGTGGTTCCGCAATTTGAGGCGGGTATTTTTCTTCCGCTTGCATGATCCAGTAAGGACGTCTGAGTGACTGAATCGCGCTGACCAGGGATTCCAGTCGCTGCACGGTTTCCGAACGGCGCTCGATGCTTTCCACTCCGCTGGCGGCGATCAGTTGATATGACTTGCCGGATTTCTGCAGAACGGACAGACGGTCGCAGTCGATCAGGATCCGCCCTTCATTGGCGATGATGAACGCGGTCTGCTCTGTATTCAGATGGAGATGCACGTGTTCGGAGAAACGCTCAAACTGTTCCCAGAGCGATTCCAGTTCCCGCAGTTTTTCCAACTGGCTGTGCTGGCAGAAGTCTTCTGAAATTTCACACAGGGCGCTGATGAATCGGACATATCCTTCCTGCGCAGAAAACGCGCGGGGAGGGTGATGCACAATTTCCAGTAGACCGACCTGCGGAGTCGGGTG
>JAGQQP010000314.1 GCA_020426085.1 Planctomycetaceae bacterium
AGCTGACGCCGCAGGCACTGTAAAATGAATCGAGCCACCAGCTGCAACTCAAGGCGTCTACCCGTAACAAGGTAGACGCCTGAGCTTTTTGAACGCCGGATGAAACAACAGACACTTTACAGACGCAACTGGTTTCTGCATCATAAAGCTTTGTCTGAGTCACCTCTTCTTCTTTTCATCTGATTTCAAGCACAGGCATATCATGAGTAAGCGCGTTCGCTGGGGCATACTGAGTACCGCAAAAATCGGAACCGTCCAGGTCATTCCCGCCATGCAGAAAGGCTCGTTCTGCGAGATCGTCGCGCTGGCTTCCCGTAATCAGGAACAGGCTGAAACCGTCGCCAGCGAACTGGGAATCCCGCGTGCCTATGGTTCGTATGAAGAACTGCTGGCAGACCCGGAAATCGACGCCATCTACAACCCGCTGCCCAATCACCTGCATGTCCCCTGGTCCATTAAAGCCATCGAAGCCGGCAAACACGTGTTGTGCGAAAAACCGATCGGACTCTCTTCTGCAGAAGGACAGCAGCTGCTCGACTGCGCGACGGCTCATCCCGAAATCAAAGTGATGGAAGCTTTCATGTACCGCCATCATCCGCAGTGGCAACTGACAAAAAAACTGGTACAGGAAGGTGCCATCGGCGAACTGCGCACGATTCAATCCTTCTTCTCCTACTTCAACGACGACCCCGGCAACATCCGCAATCAGCGCGACATCGGCGGAGGCGGACTGATGGATATTGGCTGCTACCCGATTTCACTCTCACGTTTTATCTTTGACGCAGAACCAGAGCGGGTTTCCGGCATCGTGGAATTCGACGGTCAACTGGGTACCGACCGTCTGGCATCAGCGACACTCGATTTCGGCAGGGGGACCGCTACGTTCACCTGCTCGACACAGCTCAACCCTTATCAACGGGTCCACATTCATGGCACGAAAGGGCGGATCGAAATTGAGATCCCGTTCAACGCCCCGATCGACCGCCCCTGCAAAGTCTGGCATCAGTCCGGAGCAGACATCAAAGAGATCGAACTGGAAATCTGCAGCCAGTACACGATCCAGGGCGATCTGTTTTCGCAGGCCATCCTCGACTCAACACCGGTGCCCACGCCGCTGAAAGATGCGGTCGCGAATATGAAAGTGATCGAAGCCGTGCTGGAAAGCAACGCGAGTGGGGCCTGGGTCACGCCATAAGAAAGAGGGAAGCAACAGCGCGCAGAAAGAGCCTTTGAGGCAGTTGCTTCATTTACAAAATCACAGATTATTCCTGATCGCTCAGTAGCCTGCGGTCCGGTTTGCATCCTGGTTAACGAAAGATCGTTTCCCGGGCAAAGATCAGCGGGGTGCAAGCACCATGATCATGTTTCGTCCGCTGGCCATGGTTGCGGCCTGCTCTACTTTGGCGATTTCAGAAAGCTGTTCCTGGATCTCTCCCAGGATGGTTCGACCAAGTTCATGGTGCGCGTTTTCGCGTCCCCGAAACATGATATTGAATTTGACCTTATCTTTCTGTTCCAGAAATTTGCGGGCACTTTTCAGTTTGAACTCAATATCGTGCTTCCCGATTTTCGGACGCATCCGAATTTCTTTCAGCTGCACCTGATGCTGTTTGGTATTTTTGCTGGTCTTCTTTTTACGCTCGTACTTCAGCTTACCATAATCCATAATCCGACAGACCGGGGGTTTGGCATCCGAGGCGACTTCAACCAGATCCAGGTTGGCCTCCATTGCTAACCGTAAAGCTTCAGCGGTAGGAATCACCCCTAACTGCTCCCCGTCTTGATCAATGACCCGTACCGGACTGATCCGGATCTGGTCATTAAGTCTCTGCGTTGTTTCGATTGCTTGTTTCTCCTTGGTAATGAAAAAAAACCGGGTTTCATACCGCGAGGGTCTGGTGACCTGAACTCGGGGTACACGTCTTTAATTATAGCTGATAGGAAAAAAAGAACATCTCAAATGAGATGCTTTGACCACCAGCTCGTATCAATATCGAAAACCGTCTTAAATATACTGTTCCACCTTAAGTTATATCAATACCGGGAAAGGGGCAAGTTACACCGATACACTATTTTTAGCGAAAATCACATGATTCGGGCAGATTTCCCGGTTTACCAGCGTAAACAGGTCGCGTCAGAACCCCGAAAATATGCCGTACTTTGCTGGACAGTTAGTGTGAATCACGATGCCCTGTCTCGGCTTTCGATCGACGGGATTTCGCTCCGATGCCCCGGAAAATGCGACTCTCAACCTGAATCCAGGTCAGTTCGTCTCTTTCAACGGAAATCGTTTCACTTCACCTGAAAAGTCCCTCAAATTCCGCTGTTTGGTCTCGGGAATGGGAACCGGTTCCCAGCGTGGCCCTGCATTCCGGTAATCTTTGAAGGGATCCTGACTGCCAGAATGATCCTTCAGCGGGAATTTCAGAGTCTGGTTCTGTAACGCTGACCGCAATGTGGGTGTCGTATCAGGCACGACACTCATCGGCGGATTTGCTTCAAACTGGTTCTGAGCCGGCAGGGTTACGGCGGCAGCCTGTGGTTCTGTCGCTGGCAGAGGATTGAATCCCGCTTCCGGACCAGGGGGAACCGTGGCTCGAGGTGCAAAGTACGCCTCGGGTTCTGTTTCCTGACTGGTTCCTTCCAGATTCTGAATGGCTTTTTCTGTTCCGGGAGTCTCATCAAAATCGATGGATTGAATGAACTGCGCATCTCCCGATCCATTCTGCGTGACGCCGGGAACTGCAGGAGGCACAAGTTTGTCCGTCACTGGTTCCGGTGTCGGTTCTGCTGATTCCGGAGTCGGTTGCATCGGTTCTGTCGGTACTTCACCGGGAGTCAACAGCTGTGGATAGTCACCCCGAGACAGGGCACCCGTGTATTCAGGGGCATCCACAATTTTCCGGACGCGGCCTCGCAGACGATCACGTTCGGCAGCATCGATGTAAGCTTTTTCAGGCCAGCCCCCTTCGGCAAGATAAATATTGTTGTATGCCAGCAGAGAACCTTTTTCGAACTGGACGTTCTTGATTGCCAGTGAATATTCCACCAGAGACCGGTAGTAGCTGCCATCCGCTTCTGCCTGACGACGTTGTGCTTCCAGCAGCAGATCCACTGTTGCGTTATCCGATTCATATGCGGCCTGAACGGCGGCAACTTCCTGATGAGCAGCGTGACGTCGGTTATACGTGGTCTGTAAAACCGCATACGCACGATCCACATCGGAAATGGCATTACTTAAACTTTGTACGATGGCGCGTTCCTGTTCATGCAGGATCGCACGATCCCGGGCCAGCATCAGTTCAGCCTGTCGCATGGCGGCATGAGCCTGTCGTTTCCCCAGCGGGACAGACAGTTCGATCCCCATCTGCCATTCCTGCAGATTGCCATCGAACAGTGAATTCAAAGCACCATCATACGGACCTGGATTCGAACCTTCCGCCAGGAAGTTCTTACCGAACCCACGCCAGCGATACCGACCGATCAGGTCCAGTTCCGGTTTCAGGAAGTTCTTGTTGGCTTGCAGTTCCAGTTCACGCTTTTTGATCTGCCAGCGTTGTCGACGGATTTCCGGACGACGCTCCAGGGATTCAACCAGTGTCTCTTCCCAGTTGTATTCGACTTTCGCCAGCGAAGGTTCATCTGCCGGTCGGATTAAACGTCCATCGTTAATGGGAATCCCCATCAGCATGCGCAGACGACGTTCGGCAATATACACACCGTGGTTACTTTGAAAAGTACCACCCTGGCTGCCGTTGTTCGTATGTGTTCCATTCAGCAGACGTCCGCTGAGTGCGTTTTCGACTTCTGCCTGATATCGGAAATACTGTTCGCGGGCCTGGGCTTCTTTTTCGGCTTCACCACCGCGACGACCATTCACATACAACGCGTGAATCCGACGCCAGGTTTCCAACGCAGAATCGCGGGCCATAATTTTGGCATCCAGATCACGATAGCCGAAGTACAAGTCCCAGTAGGCATTCTCGACATCACTCACCATATCACGCACGGCGATTTCAAATTCTCCGAGGCTGATATCGGTATTGATGCGGGCAATGATCACACCATTGATCACACCAGGCGTATTGCTGGGGCCGGCAATCTGATTGAAATCAATTCCGCCGCCCCGCATCAACGGGTGACGAAATTCCATTTCGATATTGTTCTGATAAGCATGCGGGAACTGGTTACCCGGCGAGTTATTCGCATCGTAGTCAATGTAATCACGCAGAGTAAACTGGGTTCCTGTCATCGCACGTTTGGTCAACTGTGCCTGCACAACCATGGCGTCCTGACGTAACAGTCGCGTACCACCGCCGAAGAAGACGTTGTTTAATGCTTTATCATTTTTCTCAAAGTAAGTACTGGCAGACAGTGTGGCATCGTAGGCACTCAACGCACCGGGAACACCATAACGGGGATCTGCTTCCGTAATCGCGGCATCGTATTCGGTATGAACGCCGGCAGGTGTATTCAACGCCACTCCGCCTACATCACCCAGAACTTTTGAACTCTGCAATGCCATTTTGACTGCTTCCTCAAGTGACAAATCCCAATACTCGGGAGTACCAGGAGTCGCAAGAGTCGCGGGCATCTGTGTGCCAATCAAATCACCTTCATCCACATCTTCCACATTGGGATACTCAATCTGAGTCAGGGCACGCTGATAAGTCTCATCGCTTTCTACAAACTCTTCCTGCAAGGAATTACTCATGAAGCCACTGCACCCTGGGCCCAGCAGCAGTACGACTGCGGCAAACACGAGCATCATCCGGGCTATGAAACAGTTCATCGATTTTCCCTGGTCTATGGGACCATTGAGTATGAAGGCTAATCTCTCTCTCAACTCATCGGCACACGACCGACCCATCCCAAAGAGAATTTTCGTTATATTCGGAATATTCGGCACAATCGGATTACCGGAAACATCTACCAGCACGCCCTATTCTCACAACTCGCCCCACTTTCACATTCATCGAAACCCCCTCTCCCTGCTGAAAAAAGGAACCAATCAGGGAAGCTGCGCAATGATTTAAAGTTGTACACTAAATACTTTGGGGAGCCTGACTGCTTTTATCGAGAGAGGCAGAGTGAATCAGGGATCGCTGTGCTAGACTGGAGCCGGTTCTGCTGTAACGCCTTCAGAGGCAATAGGGTCGAGTACAGTAGTACGTGTGGCTCTATATTAATATGTGATTATTAATATGTGATTTCCACCAGCATGAAAACAACTTCGGGATCAGGCCGACACTGTTCGGACTTGATCGTAGTACGATTTCCCCTGACTCTCCACTTTAGTAATACGAATGACGACTGAAGAATCTTCTTCAATTGAGAACCTCTGGCAGGAGATCGAAGAGCTTGTACTGGGACTGGCCCAGCTCGCGCGCACGGATATTTCGAGTCAGAAATTTTACTCGGAACTCCTGGATCGCGCGGTACGGGGAATCTCTGCGCAGGGAGGCGTGCTCTGGGTACCTGATGCGGCGGGCAATCTGGAACCGCAACAACAGCGGGGCGTGCATCCGGAAAAGAATGGCGAAGCGGCTCTGAATGAACA
>JAGQQP010000315.1 GCA_020426085.1 Planctomycetaceae bacterium
GAGCAGCTTCCTGACTCTGGATCAGTACCGGTTCAGCAAGATCTTGAGTGGGTACATAATTGGTACCTAAGACAGGAGCCGCACCACCACCTGTACTTCCAGAACCAGAGTTGGCACTGGCATAGGATTCCAGCAGCATCTTCACATCGACTTCGGAAATCGATTTCCGAACGCCCGGATCGAGCGTGTCGTTCATCAGATCACCCGCGTATGCAGGATCATCGATGTGCAGACCTGTTGAATCCAGTTGCACAGTAAAGTCAGAACCGACAAATACCAGGTCGCCACCAGATTCTTCGACGAGACTGCCGAAACCACTGTAGTAACGGGTAAATCCAAGTACGTGTCCAATTTCGTGTAACAATACCGTATACAGGTCATAGGCACTGCCTGAAGGCAGATCGTTCACATCCACGTGCCAGCCTAAACCATTGGCATCATCATCAATTACAACACGTCCTCCGACCGGAATACCATCTACACTGTATTCCGTGGTCTGACCAGACCCAAGTTGAGCAGTACCAAAGTCGTGCACGATGACCTGGACATTGAGATCATCCACACCCAGAGCTGTCTCCCAGGAATCGACGGCGGCCTCAATCACCTGACCAATGCTGTCATCACCACTGGCAACTTCCAGCTGATTTCCAACCCATTTCTGACCGAAGTTCGACGGGAAGTTAACTTGAGTATTGCCACCTCTCTTCTTGCCGTAGTTACTTGCCAGAGCAATCAGGTCACGATAATCAATTTTCCCGCTCTTATCGAAGTCCAGAGCAGCCACATAGGGTGAAGGACCGTTGATTACATTCTGGCCATAGGCAGAAGTCAGGAAAATCAGGTCACGATAATCAATCGCGCCACTATCATCGATGTCATAGATCACCGGATAGAGATCGGTTTCGGGAAGTGCTCCCACGTTGACAGTCACATCACCAATTCCGGAGATTTCAATCTGTGCATTCTGAATCTCAAGCCCCAGTTGGAGTGGATCAACCGTCAGGTCTGTTGGATCGACTTCAATCCCATCGCCTGCGAGCGACTCGAATTTAATTCGGGCCAGCAGAGCATAACCGGTTCCACCGACATTTGCAGCCAGAGTGCTACCACCCAGATTACGGACAACGCCCGCTGCATCATCAATCAACGCAGTCCTGTTGAAGGCAAAGTTGGAACCAAATTCAACGGAAGTGGCAGTGAAGTAGGCTGTGTTATAAGCAATGTCGGTCAGGACATCGCTGATACCGAATCCACTGGCGGTATCAACCCAGACTTCCACCCAGAAGGTATCCCATTCCTGAAGCCAGTCTGCGTTGCCAGGCAATGCTGCCGTGTGCCCATTACTGGAAACAGTCGTTCTCTGTTTGACGACCGAAATCTGAATATTGGTATTCTCATCAGCAACAGAAGCATCACCACCGGTTCCAAACAGAGGAGCATTAGGAGGAATCTGCAGTTCAACAGCACCAATATCTGAAATAACAGATAAATCCATATTGCCGTCTTTGGGCCGAGGATTACCAATCTGGTCAACATTAGGAGCGGGTCCATCCAGGCCGGCATCAATTGCCGGGCTGCCAAACAACAGTGAATGGGTTTTGGTAGGACCACCATTATCCAGCAGAATACCCAGTTTCGCATCAATGGGAGCCGCCAGAGTACCAAGAATATTTCCTTTGGTTACATCAAGTCCGGTTGCTGCTCCAATATCACCAACCAGGTTATTAAAGCTCGTCAACGTGACATAGTCACCACCCAGATCAGGATTTCCGAGGAAGCCGATATTTCCAGCAACGATGGTGTTAGTCATCGTCACAGTTGCGTTGGAATTCACTGCGGAATCATTTGAAATACCGCCGCCAGTCTGATCTGCCGTATTCTTAGTCAGAGTGTTATTTAACAGGCCTAATGTCCCCGTATTGAAGATCGCACCACCACGAGATCCGGCATGGTTCTCTGAGAACGTAACGTTGGTCGATGTGACTATGCCTTCGTTGAAGATGGCACCACCGCGGCTTCCTGCGTCATTCAGATAGAACAGAGACTGCGATACACCAAAGTTCGCACCACTGGCAACATAGACGGCTCCCGCACGCCCATCCGAGGAGTTCTCAGAGAAGGTAGTGCGACCGATATTTGCTGTACCAGTATACTGATAAATGGCTCCCCCCTGGAAACCGGCATGGTTATTCAGGAACTGGGCATCGGTAATATTAAGCTGCCCGGTACTGACGATGGCACCACCCAGGAAGTCAGCATTGTTATCCTGGAAGATGACACGATTCAGGGTTAAATCTCCCTCCGCATAGATGGCACCGCCATCATCGGCAGCACCGTTGATCAGCGTCATGTCGGAGAGGCCCAGTGTGGCACCACCGATCGAATGGAAGATACGATCCAGATCATGTGCATCAATAATCGTCAGGCCGGAACCATCACCAACAATCATCATATTTTTCTTAATATCAAAGTCACCCAGGACATTGTTATTTTCGTTAATTCCAGCACGAGTCATTGTATATACACCCGTTGGCAATACGATTGTATGATAATTTCCAGTGCTGTCATTATTGATAAAATCGATTGCTTCCCGCAGTGAAAGATCCGTTGGATCGAAAACGGGATCCAGTTCATCATCGGTCGTAGTCACGACCAGTCCTTCACCGTCATCAATAATACGACCGATTCCTATTTTTTTGCCGAGTTCGATTGAGAATCCTGCCGTTCCTGTAATTTCTACATAGAAGAACTCAGTATCTTCATCAAACGAATCGCCATAAATTTCGACATCGAAGTATGCAGTATCTTCGCCTGCATTAAAAGTAGCTCTGAAGGGAGACCCACCGTCATCTTCCTGATAGTCTGAACCTGGAGTCGCTGGATCCAGACCTGTAGCAGGTTGAGTAATCGAAGGTGTCTGTGTCGTAATAATATCGACATCCAGAGTCGATGTTGCCTGATGTGACAGAGTGAGTGTAAATCTCATGATGGCTGGACCGGAACCATCTTCAGGTTCCACCATTGTCGCATCGCCTATTGATAAATAGGCATTATCGTCATTCAGAATGGTACCTTCTGCCTGGAGCACTGAAGTAAATATAGTGCTGATGGTGGAATTGATATTTGACAATTCCACGAAAAGGTTCTCATCAGGTTCAATGTCAGTATCACCAATAACCTGTACCGATACAATCTGCTTAAATGCTTCACCTTCTGCATAATCTGCTGGATCAAATGTAATTGTCTGCCCTGAAACAGCAACAAAGTCAATTCCTTCTTCTGCAGTCCCACCACTAATGAGGTGAGCGAGTGTTTCGAAATCGACCGTTACAATGTCCGTCACGGGGTGGGATAACTCAACCGTGAAATTCATATTGGTATTAACACCAGCTGGACCTTCCATTACATCGGGAGCATCAGTGATGATCAGGTTTGTTTCGTCATTCAGAATTGTGCCAGTACCATGGGTGGTTCCGATCACAGCTCCCTGTGCGTTATACAGGTTTACTGAGAACGTTTCGTGATCTTCAGGTAAGACATCACCATTGACCACCACCTCAATCACTTGAGTTGTTTCCCCAGCTGCGAAAGTTACAGTGCCAGTCGTAAATTGATAATCGACCCCGGCTGTCGCGGTAATGTTGGAAGTCTCAAAGTCAACGGTAACCTCATCAACATTTGCATTAGACAAAGAAACGATAAATTTAAATACGGTTCCTGTATCTGTTTCGACCTGGCTCACATCAGCAATGGTGATGGTCGGAGTGACAATTTCAAAGGCACCAATGTCGCTGGTCGTATCTGTGGGCCGCGTGGCACCACGCTGATCGACAGAAACGCCGTCAGTATTGTCACCGGCATCAATCGCACGGCTACCTGTGAGTAATGCATGCGTCAGAGTCGGACCACCATTGTCCTGGAGAACACTGAGGGCAGGATCGACACGTTGAGAATTCGTTCCAACGATATCGCCGTTAAACCCGTCAATGAACCCGGTCGAAGTACCACCGGACCCAATCAGGTTATACCCCTGCGAGGTAAAGGTACCTGCGAGGTCATAGCCGCTGACCAGAGCATTATTACCGGCCACGATTGTATTTTTGACACTTACACTGGCAGAAGCATCAACGGAATAGATACCGCCGCCTGTGCCTTCAGTGAAGTTATCGTAAATCGTGGTATTGTTAATCGTCATGCCGCCGGTGTTATGAATCGCACCACCCTGTTTACCCGCTTCGTTTCCGGAGAAGGTAACGTTGGAGATATCGACGGTGTCTTGATTCAATAACCCACCGCCACGGGTACCGGCGAAGTTATTCGAAATTGTACTGTTGGAAATCGTCACATTACCGACGACATCCACCGTAGGAGGCTGGCCAGTGACCAAAACTGTATATTGCCCCAGGCTACCGTAATCTGAGTAACCGGTTCCTAATACATCTCCTTCACCAGTCCCTTCGATGGAGACATAGTAGGTGCCTGATACCAGTCCTATGAAGGACGCATTGAGAGCACCGATTGGATTACTTGTTTGAATTACAGTACCACTGGAATCGTACAATGTGGCAAGAATGTCGAGGTTGGGGCTCTCAAAGAACGGATCGATGATGACATCGCCACCAGTGGTTGTGAACTGGAAGAAGTCCACATCCGTGTTTCGCTCGATAATTCCGGATGACATGCAGTCGGAGATAGTTGAAGCAGTAGCAAGGTTGCTGCCGTGATCATCAGGGCGATAACTGAATCCGTTCTGGGTCGTGATGATATTCAGATCGTCTTCCTGGTTATTGGCGTCAGTGTACTCACCCCGGCTCCACTGGACCAGATCCTGACTATAACCAACCCCCATGATCGGAGCCCAACCGGTTGGTCCGGTGCCATGACCGGGGTAGTATTCCAGGAGTGATGTCCCATCGTGGACTAACCCCAGTGTGTGTCCCACTTCGTGGGTGGCTGCTTCAGCAACCCCAATCAGACTCGTGTTAAATACGAAGGTCGGTGTGTCGACGTTGTCGGTGAATGAACCAACATACGCTACGCCCCCAGCATTGCTGTACCATGTGTTCTCACCAATGACGACGCGTATACCCCAGCGTGTATCTGAGGCACCACTCCTGATCAGATCGCTGACGGGCGGCTCTACGGTAGTAACATTGATATTAAACGGAGCGAAGTCCTCAGCAACCCGTAGCCAGGTACGTTGAATCACTTCGATTTCGGCAAGGCTGAATGTCGTGACATCGCCGTCAGTATCATACGCAGGGGTGACAACCGTACCGAAATCGGTATTCCACTGTGTTCCCGTTGTTGTATGACCGTTGAAATCGAGATAGATCGTGAAATTAGATCCGGGCAGCGAACTCAGGTTGAACGTATCACTGACTGGGAATGGAGGCACTTCGCTCAGGGTCGCAGCTTCTGAGCCACCATTATTGTACTCAGGAAGATCGTGTAATACATACCCGGAGTCGTAGACAGGATAATCGTAGTCATAGTCGTAGTCTGTTCCTGTGTTCCCAACCTGGTACTGTAATACAGGTACGATGGAAGGCACA
>JAGQQP010000316.1 GCA_020426085.1 Planctomycetaceae bacterium
CTATGTGGTGCCCGTCGTGGTACAGAATGAAGGTATCCTCTACTGCCTGGGAGGCCGCAGCAATCGCAGCATCGCCGTTCGTCCGGGAGGAAAAGGGGATGTCACGAAAACTCATAAACTCTGGGAAGTGAATGTGGGAGCCAATGTGACTTCTCCCGTCTATTACGACGGTCATCTCTACTGGGCCAGTGATCGAGGCATTGCGTTCTGCCTGAATGCAAAAGATGGTGAAGTGGTTTATAAAAACCGCCTGCCTACGGGAGCCAGACTCTACGCTTCGATTGTACTGGCCGATGGCAAACTGTACGTGACCACCCGGGATAGTGGCGTGATTGTACTGAAAGCCGGGCCTGAATATGTCGAGCTGGCCCGAAATGAGATCAAATCGGACGAAGATCTGTTCAATGCATCACCTGCCGTCAGCGAAGGGAGTATTTATCTGCGGACCAACGGCTATCTCTATCGGATTGCAGAGAAAAAATGATGTTCTACACAAAAGATTCTGATTAAATCACTTACAGGTTTATCAGACTTTTGGAGCAGGTCGTTGATACTGTGGTCCGCCCGCTGGAAATCCCGATTCGGGGCTTCTACAATACGAGGCATGACTGAATCAACGACACAAAATGGCTACCTCTTCAAGACGATCGGCGTGATTGGCGTTGGTCTGCTGGGAGGATCCATTGCCGCTGCCGCTCGACAGCGCAATCTGGCAGAAACCATTCTCGGCGCAGGTCGTAACCCTTCCCGCATGCGCGCTGCACAGCAGGCGGGATTACTGGACCGGGGAACAACAAACATTGCAGAGACCGCAGCACAGTCGGACCTTGTGATTGTTTGTACCCCCGTCAATCAAATAGTCCAGTTCATTCAGACAGTCGCGCAAAACAGCCGTCCGGGCACAATTATTACCGATGTCGGCAGTACGAAACAGAAGATCTTCAAGCAACTGAAAGGAACTTTGCCGGCAGGAGTCACTTTCGTCGCTTCGCATCCCCTGGCGGGATCAGAGAAAAGCGGGTTTGAATTTTCAGATCAGAACCTGTTTCAGGATCGCCCCTGTGTGATCACTCCTGAAGAGTCCGTTCCCGCGGAGGCTGTTTCCCGGGTCAGACAATTCTGGGAAGCACTGGGGATGCATGTGCTGCAGACCACACCAGAACAACACGATCTGATTCTGGCGGAAACGAGCCACCTGCCTCATGTGGTCGCTTCCGCTCTGGCAGCAACTTTAGCGGCAGAAAACACCAGATACACCTCAACCGGATTTCGCGATACCACACGCATTGCCGGTGGTGACCCGGCTTTGTGGATTGAGATTCTGTTAAGCAATCGAGATGCGATTGTGACGAGTCTTGATAAATACGCTCAATCTCTGCAGCAGTTCCGGGATGCAATTCAAAACAATGATGAAAAACATCTCAGACAATTGCTGGAAGATGGTAAAAAGAAACACGACTCATTAAATTCAGCCTCATAAATCAGCAGAACAGGTCAGGTTTTCGACTGACTTGCATAGCGACAACAACAAATCTTTCATTTTCCCGATGGAATCAACAGTAACAGGAATACACATGCTTTGCGAAGTCGAAATCAAACCCGCCAACAATCAGATCGACCGTGAGGGAGCCCGTATCCTGAAAGAATGCCAGGTACTCGGTGCGAATTCAATCCGGACTGTTCAGACCGCACACTCCTTCCTGCTCGAAGGTGATCTGGATCAGACGGGCATCGACAAGATCGCACGGACCCTGCTGGCAGATCCCATTGTGGAAACTTTCGAAATTCGCATTCTGTCTGGCGGCACATCAGAAACAGCCGGCTCAGAACCACTGCTGAATGTGATGTTCAAACCGGGTGTTACTGACAACACAGCTAACAGTGCCCGCGAAGCAATCATCGATCTGGGACTTCCGGTCGAAAATGTTGCCACCTGTCGCAAATACTGGGTGAACTCGGATGCCGCTTCCGACGAAATTGACCGGATGGCTGCAAAAGTGCTTTCCAATGAAGCCATCGAATATGTCGTGCGTGGTCCCCTGCAGATGGACAGTATCAAGCTCGGCAGTGAATATACTTTCGAACTGGTCACCATCCCCATTCGCGAAATGAATGACAAACAGCTGGAAACGCTCAGCCGCGAAGGTCAGCTTTACTTAAACCTGACTGAGATGAAAACCATCAAAGCCTACTATGTCAGCCAGAAAAAAGACCCTACCGACGTCGAACTGGAAAGTATTGCCCAGACATGGAGTGAGCATTGCTCTCACAAAACACTGGCCGGACGCATTCACTTTAAAGATGGCGAACGCGATCTGCATTTCGAAAACATGCTGAAAGAGACCATCTTCGCTGCGACCACGGAAATCCGTAAATCGCTGGGCGATAAAGACTGGTGCGTCAGTGTATTCGCAGACAATGCCGGCGTCATCACCTTTGACGACAAGCAGGACGTCTGCTTCAAAGTGGAAACACACAACCACCCTTCTGCACTGGAACCTTATGGCGGTGCCAACACCGGGCTCGGGGGCGTTATCCGCGACCCGCTGGGAACCGGACTGGGCGGCAAACCGGTCTGCAATACCGATGTATTCTGTTTTGCTCCGCCGGAAATCCCCTACTCTGAACTTCCCGCTGGTGTTCTGCATCCCAAAGCGGTCGCAACCGGCGTCGTTTCCGGCGTACGTGATTATGGTAACCGCATGGGTATCCCCACTGTGAATGGAGCCGTCTATTTCGATGAACGGTACCTGGGTAACCCGCTGGTCTATTGCGGCAATGTGGCGATGCTTCCGGTAGGGAAGTCAAAAAAACAGCAGGCACAACCGGGACACTACATCGTCGCTGTCGGCGGACGTACGGGCCGCGACGGAATTCACGGCGCTACGTTTTCTTCTGCAGAACTGACTTCCGAGAGTGAAATGCTTTCCGGCGGTGCCGTGCAGATTGGTAATGCGATCACAGAAAAAATGCTGCTGGACGTGATTCTGGAAGCGCGAGACAAAGAACTATTCTCGGCAATCACCGACTGTGGTGCCGGCGGATTCAGCAGCGCCGTCGGAGAAATGGGAGAAAAAACCGGTGCAGAAGTCTGGCTGGATCAATGTCCGCTCAAATACGCCGGCCTGTCCTACACTGAGATCTGGATCTCCGAAGCACAGGAGCGTATGGTCCTGGCTGTCCCGCCGGAAAACTGGGAAGCCTTCGAAAAAATCTGTGCAGGCGAAGGAGTCGAAGCATCGGTCATCGGAAAATTCACCGATACAAACCACCTGGTTCTGAAATACCAGGATCAGGTCGTGGCCGATCTGGAAATGGCATTTCTACATGACGGACGCCCACCGGTCGTAAGAGAAGCTGTCTACAAGACTCCGGCCTTCACTCCGCTCACTCCCCCGCAACGTGATAACTACACCAAAGATCTGACATCCATTCTGGGTTCCTTGAATGTCTGCAGTAAAGAATGGATCATTCGCCAGTACGATCAGGAAGTGCAGGCCGGCAGTGTGGTCAAGCCTCTGGTGGGCGTTCAGAACGATGGTCCCTCAGACGCCGCAGTGGTTCGACCTGATCTGACATCGACACGCGGACTCGTCATTTCGTGCGGTATGAATCCCCGCTATGGTGACTTGAATACGCACTGGATGGCAGCTTCTGCCATTGATGAAGCGATCCGCAACTGTGTTGCCGTTGGTGCCGACCCGGCGAAGATCGCCATCCTGGATAACTTCTGCTGGGGCAATACCGATCGCCCGGAAACACTGGGCAGCCTGGTTGCCGCTGCTCTGGCCTGTCAGGAATTCTCCATCGCATACGGTTCCCCCTTTATCAGCGGAAAAGACAGTCTGTATAACGAATACTCTTTTGAAAATGAACAGGGAGAAAAAGAGACCGTCGCGATTCCCTCATCACTGTTAATCAGTGCCATCGGTCAGATTGCCGATGTCAGCCACGCCGTCACGATGGATGTGAAAGCTCCCGGGAATCGGATTTTCATGGTAGGAACGACGCACAATGAACTGGGAGGCAGTCACTTTGCCCTGGTGAATCAACTCGAAGGGGGACAGGTTCCGCAGGTTGATAAGGAAGAAGCACCGGAGATTTTCAAAGCCCTGCATCTGGCCATTCAGAAGCAGTTAATCAGAAGCTGCCATGACCTGAGTGAAGGTGGTCTGGCAGTCGCAGCCGCAGAAATGGCCTTTGCCGGCGGATATGGAATGAAACTGGACCCCACGCGCCTTCCCGAAGCGCTGGAACTGTCTACTCCCAGTCTGCTGTTCTCCGAAAGCAATACGCGTTTTCTGCTGGAAGTGCAGCTGGACAAGATGGATGCCTTATACGAATGCTTCGGCGATCTGCCTTTGTTCGATATCGGCGAAGTCATTGGTACCCGTCAGTTCACAATCAAAGGAACTTCCGGAGGGACTGCGATCAGCGCCAGTCTGGATGAGCTGAAAGCCGCCTGGAAAAACCCGCTTGCCTGGGACTGATCTCTCCAAAGCTTCGCGTACAGTACTTGACTGAACTTCATGCCGGCTCTTCCTGCGCATCGGCTTTCTGACAAGTTCCTCAGGAAGCTTATTTTAATGCTTCCCCGGACTGACCGTTCGAGTAGAATAAAGGGTGTCCTTTAAATCCGTTTCCCTGTCAGGCAAACAGTGATACTCTGAGATTTGAGTAATCATCGTTAACCAGATCGATTGAGAAACGTTCCGGCTTCACAGGAATCGGACACAGAAGGAAATCTGATTTCAGAGTCCATACTGCCTTTTGCGGGTTTCCGCAGATTGGCAGGAAACCCCTGTAATTTCTCGATTTATGGTCGCAAAGTCCTGTTACAGGCATTACGATAGAGTCTACGGAACTTTCTGCGCCAAGCAGTGTTTACCTTTGTAGAAAGGTTTGAAAACGGATGTCGGATGTGAAACAAGATACCTCTGACTCATCTGAGTATGAAATTACTCAGGAGTCAATCGATAAACTGAGTTCTGCGTACCGTCAGATCCATGGGCAGATCTCTAAAGTCATCGTAGGTCAGGATGATGTCGTTGAACAGCTCCTGATTGCATTATTCAGCCGCGGACACTGCCTGCTGGAAGGGGTTCCCGGTCTGGCCAAAACCTTGATGATTAGTACTCTTGCTCGCTGTCTCTCCATGGGCTTCAGTCGAATTCAGTTCACTCCCGACTTAATGCCGGCTGACATTACCGGTACCGATGTGCTGATGGAGAATAAAGAGACGGGTGTACGTGAGTTTCGATTCATTAATGGTCCGATTTTTCACAACGTGGTTCTGGCAGATGAAATTAACCGGACACCACCCAAAACCCAGGCGGCGATGCTGGAAGCGATGCAGGAACGCCAGGTGACTGTGGGGCAGACAAGACATAAATTGAATGAACCCTTCTTCGTTCTTGCGACCCAGAACCCGATTGAACAGGAAGGAACTTATCCACTTCCGGAAGCGCAGCAAGACCGCTTCATGTTCAAGGTTTTCGTGGAGTATCCTTCCTTTGCGGAAGAGAA
>JAGQQP010000317.1 GCA_020426085.1 Planctomycetaceae bacterium
TTTTATCATGAGACGCGCGCTCCTTTTGAATTTTGTCCTGTTATCTGTAGTCACGCTCATCCTCAGTAGCAGTTCGCTTCTGCATGCTGCGGAACGTCCCAACGTGCTGTTGATCATGACTGACGACCAGGGCTGGGGGGATGTCCGCATCCATGAGAATCCACTCATCGAAACGCCGCAACAGGATCTGCTGGCCTCACAGGGAGCGCGGTTTGAACGGTTCTATGTATCGCCCGTCTGTGCTCCGACACGTTCTTCCTTACTGACGGGACGCTACAGTCTGCGGACCGGAGTGCATGGCGTGACGCGCGGCTTTGAAAACATGCGGGCCGAAGAAACCACGATCGCCGAAATGATGAAGGCTGCCGGCTACAAAACAGGGGCCTTCGGCAAATGGCATAACGGCCGACATTATCCCATGCATCCCAACGGGCAGGGCTTTGACGAATTCTTCGGCTTCTGTGGCGGTCACTGGAATCGCTATTTCGATACGAATCTGGAACACAACAAACAGCCGGTGAAGACGGAGGGTTACATTACTGATGTCCTGACCGACCACGCGATTGATTTCATCAAACAGAACAAAGACCAGCCTTTCTTCTGTTACGTCCCTTATAACGCACCGCATTCTCCCTGGATCGTGCCGGAAAAGTACTGGGACAAATACGCGAATAAAGGACTGGATGACAAAGCCCGCTGCGCGTATGCGATGGTGGAATGTGTGGACAACAATCTGGGACGACTGCTGCAGACACTGGATGATCTGAAACTGACCGACAACACGATCGTCCTGTTCCTGACCGATAACGGCCCGAACAGTGACCGCTACAACGGCAACATGCGGGGGAGAAAAGGGTCAATCCACGAAGGGGGAATCCGGGTTCCACTGTTTGTCCGCTATCCCGGTAAAATCAAACCGGGAACCATCGTCAAACCGATCGCCGCACATATTGATATTCTGCCGACTCTGCTCGAATTCTGCAGTGTGGATAACATTGCCGATCAACCTCTCGATGGCAAAAGCCTGGTGCCGTTACTGACGGAGAACGGGAAGGCAGACTGGCCGCAGCGCATGCTCTTCTCGGATCGCCTGTTTCGCAATTCGATTCCAGGTGCCGAGCTACCTAACGGCTCTGTACGTACCGATCGCTGGCGGGCCGCATACGAGCGGGGGAAATGGAGTCTATACGACATGCAGGCGGACCCGTCTCAAAAACAGAATGTCATGAAAGCGCATCCTGCGGTCATGAAAGAACTGAGTGCCGCTTACAAGGACTGGTTCAAGGATGTCTCACAGGCAGGCTTCCAGCCGATTCCGATTCCCGTGGGTCACCCCAAAGAATCATTCACATCGCTACCCGCCAACGAATCGTTTCTGTCCCCCGAAGCAGGGGAGGGCATCAATTACAGCGGCAATGGTCACAATGGTTACGCCAACAGCTGGCTTGAAGACTGGACCGATCCCCGGGCATCCGCCGTCTGGCATCTGGAGGTACTGCAGCCGGGCCAATATGAAGTCACCTTGAAATACACGTGCCGCGCCGAAGATGTCGGCTGTGAAGTGCAGGCGGAAGTGAATGGTCAGACTTTGAACGCAACAATTTCAGAGCCTCACGATCCCCCTAAAATTGGCAATCAGGATCGTGTCGAACAGTCGGACAACTACATGAGCAAAGACTGGGCGAACGTCAAACTGGGAACCGTCACTCTGAAAAAAGGAACCTGCGATCTCACGTTGACCGGAGTCAAAAAGTCCGGCCCCGAACTGCTGGACGTGAAGGGTTTCGAGCTTAAACGGGTTCAGTAAGCTCCGCCATCAGACGGGCTGCCGCCTGTTCGGCGCTGTGGATGCAGTCGGGAATGCCGACGCCACGATAGGCATTGCCCGCCAGTTCCAGTCGCGGTAATCCCGCGGCTGCCTGTTCGATTCGCTCAACCAGTTGCAGATGCCCCAGATGATATTGCGGCATCGAATGGTTGTGGCGGAGCAGCTTTGAAAAAACCGGCTCGCCGGAAACGCCGAGGATGTCGGCCAGTTCCTGATTCACAATCGCATTCAGTTCGTCATCTGAATGTTCCAGTAGTTCAGGCTGCATCGCCCCCCCCACAAAGGTTCGCAGTTGCACACAGCCTTCTGGTGCCCGTCCAGGGAATTTGCGACTGGCGAATGCCACCGCGAAAATCTTCCGCTGCTCGGCGGCGGGAATGACCAGCCCGAAGGCATTCAGGGGATGCCTGATATTCTCCAGGCGATGCACGCTGACCTGAATCGCGGTCGACGCGTATTCGATCTGCCTGAGCAGTCCTGACAGCACAGGCGCGTAAGCAGCCAGCATGTTGCCCGCCTGTGGTGCCGCCGTGGTGAGAAGCACCGCGTCGAAATGTGCAGTCTGCGAGTGACCGGCAGACTCGAAGGTGACATCATATCCTTCATCTGCAGCAGCCACCTGTGTCACGCGATGATCGTAGAGTATCGTCCCTGTCGTAGCAACCCGTTCGGCCAGCGTGCGGATCAGCGTCTGCATCCCCCCTTTGAAGGCGGCGAACAGACCGTATCGTGCTCCTGTGGCGTCAGCAGATTTCGACTTTTTCTTCTGTTGGCGAATCGCTTTGATCAGGCTGCGATGATCGCGTTCCATATCCAGAAAGCGGGGCAATGTCGCCCGCAAGCTTAATTTCTCGGGATCGGACGTATAAATACCGGCCACCAGAGGTTGAATCAGTCGCGTGAGCGCTTCTTTCCCGAAACGACGCGTCACAAACTCCGCAAGACTTTCATCGTCTTCGTTCAGATCTGTCTCACTGGTGCGACGGGGAAGAAAGTATTCCAGCCCCATCCGCAGTTTTCCGAATGGACTGAGCAGAGGCGTCTTCAACATCGGAAGAATCCGCGAAGGGGTCATCAACTCAAACCCCAATGGCACGGGGACTGGTTTGCCCTCTTTGAGAATCAGCGCGCCGCGATACTGCTGATTGGTGGAGATCAACTGATCTTCGAGTCCGAGCCGCTGACAGAGTTCGATCGCCGCGGGTTTATTTGTAATAAACATATCCGCGCCGGTGTCGATCAGATAACCTTCCTGATTGATGGTCCCGATCCAGCCCCCTGCTGCAGGCTGTGATTCAAACAGCGTGACTTCAACCGGCTGATTGTTTTCCTGCGCCAGTTCCTGCAGACGGAATGCAGCGGACAGGCCGGTGAGGCCACCGCCGACCACTGCGATTCGTTTTGCGGGTGAAGACTGATTCATAACAGACTCGATCTAAACAGCGAAGTTCACGGGGCAGGCGGGTTATCTGGTTCCCAGTTCGTGGACCATTTCCACAAGGGCTTTGACATGATCGGGATTCATGTCGGGCATCACTCCATGTCCCAGATTGAAGATGTGTCCATTGCGGCCCGCGGCGGCATCCAGAACGGCTTTCGCTTTCTGCTTGAGAACCGGCAAATCGGCATACAGGGCAATCGGATCCATGTTCCCCTGGATGGCGACATCGGGTCCGAAGATCTCCCAGGCATCCGCCAGGTTGATTCGCCAGTCGACGCCAAAGACCTGACCGCCGGCCTGACGCTGCAAACCGAGCAATGCGGGGTTCCCGGTCAGGAAGTTAATGACGGGGGCCTGGTCCTGCACTCCTGCGACGAGTTTCGCAGTGTAGGGTTGCACGTACTGCTGATAATCTTCCGGTGAGAGACAGCCGGCCCAGCTGTCGAAAATCTGCACGGCCTGACAGCCGGCGTCGATCTGACGCTGCAGGTAGACAACCAGGTTATCGACAAAACGGTTCATCAATGCAGCCCAGGCACCGGGGTCGTTATACATCATCTGTTTGGTGCGGCGGTAATTCTTGGAACTGCCCCCTTCAATCGCATAGCTGGCCAATGTGAAAGGGCAGCCGGCAAAACCGAGAAGGGGGATGTCAGCAGGCAGATCGGCGCGAATCAGTTTGACCGCCTGGAAGACAAAATCGAGACAGTCCATGTCGGCGATATCTGTGAGACGATCCACCTGGGACGCCTCCTGTATCGGATTGTGAATGACCGGGCCTTCCCCTTTGAGGTATTCCAGATCCAGGCCCATCGGCTCAAGAATGGGAAGCAGGTCGGCAAACAGAATGGCAGCATCAACGCCGAGCACGCGTTGCGCGGTGATCGTGACTTCAGCTGCCAGTTCGGGAGTTTTACAGAGTTCAATGAAAGTCACCTTGTTGCGGACTTCCATGTATTCAGGCAGATAACGCCCCGCCTGACGCATAATCCAGATGGGAGTCGTGTCGACGGGTTCGCGACGGACCGCTTTCATAAAACGACTGTTCTGATAGCGGGCGGTCTCAGCCAGGGGGGCATGCATGTTTCTTCTTTCGATTACAAATATTGGGTATTCAGCGATGTGAGGTGATTCCAGAGCCCACCGCATTTAACCATAACGTTTTTCAATCCAATATACTCGGTTCTAAAAGTCCTGGAGACGTTACAGTAAAAAACTGGACCCAGTTTAGCAGGAAACTCTGCGAACTGAAATTCAGCGCCGTCGAGTTTCCCGGAAACGGAGGAAAGCCAGGTGAGTTTTTCAGCCTTTGCGGGAGAGGATTTCGGGGGCGGCCTGCAGGGCATCTTTGACCAGCGGGCCCATTTTGGGAGGACTCGATTCAAAATCGACAGGCAGACCGACTTCCTGCAGTGCTTCGGTACAGGCGGGCCCCACCGAGGCAATCATTGTTTTGGAGGCGGCCAGTAACCAGTCTTCTTTAACATTTTCTTCTTCTGCAATCTGCAGGACGTGTGTGATCTGCTGCGCGCTGGTAAACATCAGCACGTTATAGTCGCCACGAATCGTTGCATGAATGGCATTGCGGAGCCCGCTGGTATCATCGGGTAATGCCCAGCGATAGACGGCAATCGGCAGGACCTGAGCACCACGGTTCCGCAACGTTTCGTAAAATTCTTCCACCGGTTTCCCATATTCCTGAACGGCGATGTGTTTGCCCGTGACGGAAAACTTCTTTTCATCAAAGGCAGTGATAATTTCGCGCCAGGTGTTGGGTTCCGGAGCCGAGTAGTGGATGGGGACTTCCCAGTTCCGCAACACGACCGTCGGTTTAGGACCGCGCACCACAACAATGATCTTACGGAAGGCATCCAGAACCTGTTCACGCGGAAAATAAAGTTCAGCCGCATTCAGCAGGGCCGTCGCTCCCACGCCGGTCATGAAGACGATTACATCGATCTCGCCTCGAAACAGTTTCTCGCAGAACGACTTCACCTGGGCATTGTCTTCCAGCGGAATTTCATCCATGGAATGCACGAGCGTGGGGTTCCCCTGATTGCGTTCGATCAGGGTGGTCATGGCGTCACTTTTGCGACTTTCGAAACTGCAGACGTTTAAGGAGGATGGATTCATAGCGGATACTTCAAATGGAATGAAAGGATCTCAGATTCAACCCCCTGATTATAGACTCGGTAGGATGCCCAGAAAATAGCC
>JAGQQP010000318.1 GCA_020426085.1 Planctomycetaceae bacterium
CGGGATGAAGATCGGAATGGCTCTGCCTGGCCGACCCCGGAAACCGTCGATCAGATCTTTGCACTGCTGGATGAGAAAAAGTATCAGTTGAGAGAAAACGAAGATTCCCGTGTGTTCAGAGGCAAAGGACGACTGCAAGGTGACCGAAAACGGATGATAGTCACTTTCTTCTTAGCTAAAGGGCTTGTAAATCAGCTGGTGATGTCGGTCAAACAGGAACTGGACGGCATTCATCCTCCCGAAGATAAATTGCAGCAGTTCTTCGAGTCGCTGGATACGAAATCCAAAGACCAATTAATGCGTTATCCGCCGGATGAGATGCAGGAAAAACTCAAATACAGATACTTGCAGACTCAGTTGCCCGAGCAGGTTCGGCAGTCGATCCAGCAGCGCTCGCATGAGGTTCAAAGGCTGATTTCTGATTTCGTCTCCGAAAGCGATCTGAATAATCAGTTTGATGGCTCTCGCCGGGGGGGACTGAAAGAACGTATGCAGGATCTGAAAGACCGCGGATCGAATGGACCTGGCGGACGTCCCGGAAATCGACTTCCGCGCAGGCCCAATGCTGAACCCGGTCAGCGGCCGCGCGGTCAGGCTCCACCTGACGCTTGAAAAACAGCGGGTAATGCTGTCTGATAGACGCTATAGTTTGATCAACATGCAGTGCCTTTTTGCGCTGTTCATTTTGCGAAATGCGAATATCCTGCGAAAGCGCTTTTATCAAGAACGGGAGCCTTACCATGTTACGTACTCTGATCATCGCCGGCCTGATGACCGGTCTGATGTTGTTTTCATCTGCCAGCCTGCGGACTCTGTCTGCCAAAGAACCAGCGCCGCTGAAAACCTATGAGCCGGATCAGGTTCCCAAAATGATGCAGGGGCTGCCTCTTTTGTTCCACGAGAACTTTGAATCGGGCAAAGCCGATCACTGGGAACCGACCGATGCGAAAGCCTGGAAGATGATTCACCAGGGTGACAATCATGTTTTCAGTCTGGTGAACAAGCGGAGTAAATTCGAACCCCCCGTCCGTTCGCCTTACAACCGCGCCCTGCTGAAAAACATCGATGTCAGTGACTTTATTTTCGACGTCAAACTGCAGTCCACGATTCCCGACTATGGACACCGCGACCTGTGCCTGTTTTTCGGGTATCAGGATGACGCCCATTTTTACTATGTGCACTTCGGCAAAAAAATGGACGATCATGCCAACCAGATTTTTATCGTCAACGATAAGCCCCGCACAAAGATCTCCACAAAAACGACCGCCGGTACCGACTGGGACGACGAATGGCATCATGCACGCGTCGTGCGGGATACGGAATCGGGTTCCATCAAAATCTATTTTGATAACATGGAAGAGCCGATCATGACGGCGACCGACAAAACGTTTCTGACCGGACGCGTCGGGATTGGCTCATTCGATGATACCGGCAATTTTGATGAGCTTCTGCTGTTTGGCAAGCAGGTGAAATAAGCAATCACAGGGTGACAGCTTTCTCGAGCCGCACGGATTTCATGAAATCTGCGCGGCTCGTTTTTTTATGTAATCTTTGTCCGTTTTACTGCCTGTACACGGTCGCGACAGGAAATGGGGGGCTCAAGAAGCGTTTCAGACCAGTATTCCCGAAGAAAAATCGTCCGTTCACATGCGAAATTCCGGGATGATGTGTATATTAGAATTGGCGAGTGTTATAAACAAAATCGGGAAAACCTGCACGAATGGATAGATGTTCGAGGTGGGGCTCACCTGATTTGAGTCAGAAATATCAATTCGGAACAGGCAATCAATATGAGTAAAGCTGCCACCGATTCAGAGGAAGAAGTTCCCCAGGAATCAACGCTGGAAACGGATATCAAGTCGCTGAAAGAGATCAGCGCCAACTTGAAAATGGATTACAACGGCAACATTTCGCAGGTTTCGTTTTCAGGTTCCAAGCTGGTTGATTCCGGGCTGGTCTACCTGGGTCGCCTCTCGAAATTGCGAAAACTGGATCTGTCCGGTTCCAAAGTGACCGATGACGGCATGGTCCATCTCAAGTCTCTGAAAAGTCTGCGTGAGATCACGCTACATGGGATTCCCGTTTCTGACGCAGGGATCGCCGAATTCAAGAAACTCTCCAATCTGGAAATCCTGAACCTGTCGCGCACCAAAGTAACAGACGCTGGTCTGAAGCATCTCAAAGGTCTGGACAGTCTGAAAGAACTGTTTCTGACGGGACTGGAAATCACCGCCGACGGGCTGACCCATCTTTCCGGTTTAAAGAGCCTGGAAACGCTGGGACTGTCTGAAACGCAGATCACTGATGATGCCTTGTCGCATCTGAAGACGCTGAAGAAACTGCGCGTGCTGTTGCTGCGGGATACTCAGATTACTGATGACGGTCTCAAACACATCAAGGGGCTCACCCGTCTGCAGCGTCTGTGGTTGCGAAATACGCAGATCACTGATGAAGGGATGAAATATCTGGCCAAGATGAAAGATATGGAGTGGCTGGAACTGAATGATACCCAGGTCACAAACGCCGGCATTTCCGAGATCAAAGTTCTCGAAAACATGGTGGATATGAATCTGCGTAACACAGAAGTCAGCGACAAATGCATCACCGCCCTCAAAAAGATGAAGAACCTGAGCACGCTGTATATCGATGGTACCGAAATTACCGAAGAGGGAATCGCCAAGCTCGAAAAGAGCCTGCCTTACTGTCGCGTGGAAAAATAACCGGTTCGACGAAAAGCGGTCGGGTCAGGCATAATGGTCTTCGGTGGGAATCGGCTGATCTTCGGTTCCCATGGTATAGCCCAGTTCTTCCGGAACGAGTGTCGGCCGATAGCCCAGCAGTTTTTCTGCTTTGCTGAGATCCCAGCGGCGTTTGGAACTTTCGCCGACGATGGTGATGACTTCGCAGCCTTGAATTTCCGCGGTCAACGCTTTCTGGTACGCCTGCAGCAGATCGGGGAACGGCACCCATTGCGGTCGCAGCGGATGCGTCTTCCAGAGCGGGTGTTCCAGATCAATGGGTTTGGGGATCCGCAGACAGACAATCGACATGCCATATTCACGTGCATAATGCTGGCACATGACTTCACAGAGCTGTTTCGTCAAAGCATACGAACCCACGGGGAGTGGCGGTGCATCCGATTCCACCCACTGCGGTGCCTGATATCCCAAGACTGTCATCACCGTACTGGTAAAGATAAAACGCTTCACGCCGACCGCGCGGGCTGCCTGCAGCAGATTGAATGTCCCTTTCACATTCACATCAAAGCGTTTTCCGTTCAACTCATCCCCTTCCATCGGACCTTCGTCGGCCTGTTTTGCCAGATGAATGACGGCGTCGATGTTTTCCATTGCCGCACGGGTCTGAGCGGGATCTGTCAGATCGAGGGTGATGAACCGCGCATCATCGGGCAGCGGAAGAATGTCCGCCAGCACCAGTTCCACATCATCTGAAGGTTGCCAGTGTGCGGCGAAGTAGCGACCGACATAACCGGCGGCACCTGTGATTAAAACTCGCATCAAAGTCGTTCCGTTGCAGGGAGAAAAATCCAAACAGAGTTTACGTCAGCGATTCCTGACAGACACGCATCACATTGCCGCCAATAATTTTCTGAATGTCGGCATCAGAGTAGCCCCGCTGGACAAGGCCTACCGTAAACAGAGGCCAGTTGGTCCAGGAGACGCTGGTTCGCATTTCGGGCTTTTCTACAAATGGATCATCGGGCCACAGGCTCCGCCACGGAGTTCGCGAGCGCGGTGCACGCGGCACTTTTTTGCTTTCCAGCGAATTGTTTCGCGATGTATAAGACACGTCCGTTCCAATCGCGACGTAGTCGATACCGAAATTCTTCACGACATAATCGATGTGATCCAGCAGGGCACTGATATCTCCTTTGCCGCCCAGATAGCGGGGAATACAGCAGATGCCGATCAGGCCGTTCGTATCGACAATGGCTTTGATGACTTCATCCGGTTTGCTGCGAATGTGTTTGTGGATCGAAGCACACGTGGAATGACTGGCGACGACCGGTTTTTTGGAAACTTGTGCCGTCTCCAGACTGGTCTGCCAGCCGGAGTGGGCGACATCGGGAATGATGCCCAGTCGATTCATTTCCGCGACGACGGTCCGTCCGAAGTCGCTGAGACCTGCGTTCGCCGGTTCCGCACAACCGTCGCCGAGCATGTTGCGGCGGTTGTAAGTCATATGCATCATGCGAATGCCCAGCTGGAAAAAGATCCGCATGTATTTCATTTCGTCGGTCGTGGTTTCCCACTGCTGTGTCAGCGGCACGCCATTCCCTGTCAGATACAGACAGTGACGTCCTTCCTGTTTCGCTTTAAGAATGTCTTCCGGCGTGACTGCTTTGGAGACAAAGTCGGCAAGCATGTCCGTTGTAAAAGTAAATCGTGCCAGCCGCTTGATCAGTCGCAGCGGGTCCTGCCCTTCTTCACCCGCGTTCTGAAAGATGCAGGTGACGCCGGAAGCATCGAAGGCTTCTTTGAATTCCCGCTGTTCAGCAGGGTCGGTCACACAGCGGGTCATCGACATGTCTTCCCGCAGGTCCTGGATTTCTGCGGTCGACGCGTGGTTGTTGATCGCTTCCGTCAGGCGTTCTCCATCCACTGCTGCGCGCGGTGCAAAGCCGTACGAATCGAAGACCAGTGATTCCGCATGCAGTGCCAGTCCATGCTCCAGCTCTTTTTTGCTGGGCTTCAGAATATCGAGCGCGACCTGGCGGGCGTGCAGAATGACTTCGTTTTGGATCGGCTTCTGTTTGGCGGCAGGTTTCGCTGATGTCTGATCGGCGGCGGTGACGGAGTCGGCGGCAGCCAGGCCCAGGCTGGTCGCAGCCAGGGAAGTGCCCAGAAAAGAACGGCGATTGATGGGGTTGCTCATGATGTCTTCCGTTTTCTGTGTTGGAACAAGTTGTGGAGGGAACTCTTCAGGCAGGTTGGTTATTTTTCATTGCAGCCACAACCGCCACTGGAACAGCCGGAGGCAGCAGGGGCTTCATCAACCGGGTGGAATACGATCCGCCAGGGATAATTGGCATTCAGTTCCTGTGCCAGGATTTCCAGCGCCGGCATGCGGCTTCCCAGATAATACAGCACGACGGTCTGTTGATCAAACAGTTGCTCGCAGTCGATGATTTCGGTCGGCATCCCCCGTTCCTGAATCAGGGTCTGGCAATCCTGGAAAACGCGTGTGGTCACATCATCCTGGCTGGTCAGCGTCGCCTGATCGTCGGGCGTGAATTCACGGACGATCGTACCGGCGGCTGTCGGCTGCTTTTCCATCGTGCCGGTCGATGAAAGAATCTCGCCGACTTCTTCGCCGCGACTGGTTTCAATCAGCACGCGGGTGCGATGCGGATAGTCGTCTTCGGGTTCTGCAGAAAAGTGATCGACCCAGCCCATGGCACCGTAGCGAACCAGAAACAGATTGGCGGGCGGTCCCGGTTCGCCAAAGGCGTCGCTATTTA
>JAGQQP010000319.1 GCA_020426085.1 Planctomycetaceae bacterium
CGTAGAAATCGACGATCCCCAGTATGCCACCGGGGCGCAACAGATCCCAGGCATGATTCACAGCCTGAAACCAGTCAGGAATCATGGTCAGTGAATAGGAGAAGGTAACCAGATCCACTTGAGTTTCCGGAGGGGTAAAGCTGGTTGCGTCATGACAGACCGCTGACACATTCGACCAGCCCCGATCAGATATCCGTTGAGAACAGACATCCAGCAGAGGCTGACAGAGATCAACGAGATAAGCACGTTGAAACTGTTGAAGACGCTGTCCCCATAATTCGGCATTTTCACCGGTCCCTGTTCCCAGATCGACCCAGATATCGCCCGAAGAAACCGGCAGACTTTCAAACATCTCACAGCGACCATGCAGCAGACGTTTGCGAAACTGATCGTAACCGGCTGCCTGCCCCTGATAAAAGGAATTCAGCCTCTCGGCATGTGTCTGGCCTTCAATGCGGGAGGCTAATAATTGCCACACCGTTTTGACATCATTCAGCCGCGCACTCAGGTAATTCATGAATCGATCCTTCCCGCTTTAACCGTCCTGGTTAATTGCAACTTGAGCATATCAGACCAGCAAATCTGCGATATAGAAACTGCCATAAGTATTTACCCGATCCTGTTCATGCAGTTCTGTGGCAAGCTGATTCTGATACTGCAGCAACTCCCCGACTTCCCGTTGTTGCCCCTGATGTTGAACCTGTATCGGGTCGACAAATTCGACCTGCATACCAGCACTCCGCCAGAGGATCCTGCATTGCGGTGCCGCTTTATCGAGGATGGCCTGCCACTCGCTTTGCAGCAATTGAGGCTGGGCACCTGCCATCCAGTCCATGTGATCTAACAGAATAAACCGCGAGATGGTCCCAGGATGCTGCTGCAGAAAGCCTTCTACGGTGTTCGTGTTAACGGTGAGACGATCAATGAGCCCCGCTTTGAGCCGTTCAAAGTTATGTGGCTTCAAATATTCGGGACAGCAATCATGGTCGTAGCTTCCCGTGAGATACACGCGCCAGAAATAGTTGTCCTGCAGCGAACGACTGGTAAATACCGTTTCGATGCGATCGATGACAAACTGAACGATCCCGCCTGCATAACATTGATCGATTTGTGTTCGTTGCGGCCGAGGTACTCCCAGCATGGATAACGTCAGGTCACGCCGCATCCACCATTTGATCATCCGGGTCCAGAGCAGTTCATTCAGATTCCGGGACTGATAAATGGAGCTCTGTTCTGTCACATCGCGAGCTGCCAGCAGCGAATTGATATCATCCCGAATTTTGGCGACACGGTCGATATAACAGTTCACAAACCAGGCAAACAGAACGAAAGAACCGCGAAAATAGAAGCTGAATCGTTTAACAAAAAAAAAAAAAAATTTCCCATGTCGGTCCCAGTACTTCTGCGCGGTCAGTGATAAGTCTGCACGCAGATTCTGTGAGTACAGCTTCTGCCAGTCATTTGAGTACCCGCGGCCAAACAGATCAAAAAATGCTTCATAATCCAGATTTCGAATCGCAGCCAGTTTCAATTCCAGCAGTGCATTCTGTTTGGGATTCACGTCCACGGCGTGCACCTGACGAGGTTCGTCCAACAGATAATCCAACGCGTTACAGCCGGCAGAGGTGATCACCAGAACTTCATCATCCGGCCCCAGTTCGAGAGCCCGGCGATCGAGACGGGGATCTTCCCAGCAGGTATTATAAACCAGATTGCCCTGATGCACGATTTGAAAACTTTTGCGGCTGATTCGTTCAGAAATCATAAATCTGCTCCAATGAAACGATAAAAAAAACTGATCAGCGGCGGATCAGTTTGAGGGGATGACATTTTTTCCAGAAACGACTGAGCAGCCCGGGCATCTCAGCTTCGACAAACGTTTTGGGAATACTTCTTTCCGGTCGAGCCTGGGGAACCGGTTTCTGGACAGGACCGATTTCCTGATCAAAAAACACGATCTCCAGTTCACCGTCACTGTACTCAATCAAGGCACTGCAGTGTTCCACCCAGTCACCTGTATTGCAGTAGTTTATCCCGTCTATATCGAGGATATTGGGAGCATGAATATGACCGCAGATGATCCCCTCACACCGTTTCAGTCGGGCGTGGTCGGCCAGCTTTCGTTCATAATCGCTGATAAACCGCATCAGGTGTTTCACTTGAGATTTCACAGCAGAGGAGAGGGCAAACTTTGTCTGTCCCTGACGTTTTGTGAGACGGTTGAACAAGGTGTTGGCGGTCAGTAATACGTCATAAGCAAAAGAGGCCAGCACCGATAACCATTGGGCGCCCGTTTCAAACTTATCGAACTGGTCGCCGTGAATGATCAGAAAACGCCGTCCATCTGCGGTCAGATGCACGAATTCATCAGAAAGAGTCACGAAACCAAACCGCTTCCCGAAATCACGTAAAAAGTTATCGTGATTTCCTGGTGTATAAAATATTTCAGTCCCTTTACGACTGAGTTCCTCGACTCGGTCAAAGATTTCGTTGTAGATTTGCGGCCAGCGCCATTTTTTGCGCAACTTCCAGCCATCAATCAAATCTCCTACCAGGTAAAGAGATTCAGGATGGTGGGAATTGAGAAATTCCAGAAATTCATCTGCTCTCGAATGCATACATCCCAGATGCACATCGCTGACAAAAATCGATCGAATCTTTCGAGATACTGTTGCAGCGGGCTGGTTCTGGGACACGATCATATCATCCTCCTTAATGACATTATTCCGCGATTTGGGCGGCTCGCTTCCTGGCTGTCACAGCTCTGACTGTGTTCTGTTCTTCTTTTTTCATTTATCATTGTTGCGGCGGATCTTACCAACCTTTTGTTCGCTGATGATGAATGCAAAGTTAAGGTCTTGAGAATTCACATTTCTCTCAAATTGCTGGTAAATGCAGATTGTGTTAAGGTTTCCACATCAAAAGATGAAGCGGGTTCAGTTACATTTCCGGAGTATCCCGGACTGAACCGTCTTTTCATGTTCCCGATAATCAGACCAGGAAGACCAGATGTATGACTTAACCCCACTGAATATTTTTCTGGCAACACTGCTGGTGATGATCAATGGATTCATTTCTTTCTGGTTGAGCCTGAACCTGGAAAAACGGCTTTTGCTGGCTTCGATGCGGACCGTAGTTCAACTCCTGTTAATCGGTATGATCCTGGAATGGATCTTTGAACTGTCGTGGTGGCCCGTCATTCTGTTGCTGATGTTCAGCATGACTCTCATTGCCAGTCTGACAGCGGTTCAACGATCGCAAAGACGCTTCCCGGGAATCTGGTGGAACAGCATCATCGCTGTCTTTGTCAGCTCCTGGCTGGTGAGTGGTTTTGCATTGACGGTCATCATCCCTCCGCACAGCTGGTCAGAAAACCCGGCTCAATATCTGATCCCCCTTCTGGGAATGATTCTGGGAAACACCCTGAATGGAATCTCATTGGGCCTGGACCGGTTGAGTGAAGAACTCGTCATGCGGAGAGGAGAAGTGGAACTCCGCCTTTCACTGGGAGCAACACGAAATGAAGCCGCCAGGGAAGCATTGCAGAATGCAGTCCGGTCGGGGATGACCCCCATTATCAATTCGATGATGGTCGTCGGACTGGTCTCACTGCCTGGCCTGATGACAGGACAGATCCTCGCCGGTGCCAGCCCGCTGGAATCGGTAAAATACCAGATTGTCATCATGTTCCTGATCGCATCGGGAACGGCATTGGGAACAGTGATCTCAGTACTGCTGGGGTATCGACGTCTGTTTAATTCCCGACATCAGTTTCTATTCGAACGGATCACACGCGTCATCAAATAAGCAGGTCAATGACTTAGAGAAAAAGATAGCGTTTAAGCGAAATTCAGCTTATCGAACAGTTGCTGGAGCGTCTGTTCCGGATAAAGCACAAAAGAGATTTCACGGCTTTGAATCACTGCGTTGGCCTGCATCTGTTGCTGAACCAGTTCCATATCGCCGTTGATCTTTTCGCGTAGTGGCTGTGTCAGCTCTGAAAGTTCGGCATCAATCTCGCGAAGTTCCCGAAATCGCAGACGGTTCAACCAGCGACGTTCCGCTTGAGCCAGCGAATCATCGTGTTTTTCTGCTGTCTTTTGAGCCTGTATTAATGCCTGCTTTCGCTCAACCAATGATGCTGCATCAGCAATCTGTTCTGTTGTCAGATGCCGATCGGAATTGAAATCCAGATCCCGCAAGATCCGCTGCAGGCAGGTCTCGTCGCAGTGCTGGACATCAAACGGCTGGCTGAAAGGGAGGAAACGGGTGGCCGACAGTGTCAGGTAGCGAGGCGGATTCAGATGAAAGAAACGGGTAAAAATCCGATCTGTCATCTCATCGTATTTCGCACCGCCAATGCCATGCACAAACAGATCTCCCAGAAACAACCGGGCAAACAAGGTCGTCGTCAACGCACGGGTTCGCAGGCGAATTCCCTGCTCAGGCAGTTGCTTGAGCACTTCAATCGCTGCGGACAGATCGCAGTTTTCGCCCATGGGAAGTGAGGCAATAACGTCAGTGCCATTCGACAGCTGAATCTGTTCCTGATCCCGCTTGACGAACAACTGATGACGTCGTGTCTCTCCCGTTTTCCAGGTCCAGAACGGAGATTCAATCCAGCCATCGGATTCTGCCAGCTCCGGTACAGGGTGAGTCTTACTGCGCACACGATTGACTTTGCGGTACTCGCCGAGAACTTCGTTATGCGTCGAACGGAATGCGTGGGCATTCTTAAACAGATGACAGGCAAACCATAAAAAGGGCCCGGTCTGACACATGCGGCTGATGGGAAGTTCCAGATTTTCGATTCCCCACTGCTGCTCCTGTGCATGTCGGGCTGCCGCCAGACAATCCGCCAGTCGTTTCGATTTCTGCATCTGGGCTACCGCTGCCGGCCAGATATTCCGGAGCAGGGGAGGGGAAAGTTCAGGCCAGGTTTCGAGTGCTACATCAACTCGATCGGAAAATGAACGAAACAATTCTTCATTTTGAATTGTAGTCTCTTCCCATGGCTGTTTCTTGACCGATTCATCAAAGGACACATCAGAAAAGTACGGGTTATCCCGAGTCCCTTGAGGTACTTTGATCGAAGTCGAACTGACCAGGTCGTTATCGACGATCAGATTCAAACTCAGACCTGTGGTCTGTTGCGCTGCTTTGCCAATCAACAGATTTTTAATCCAGACTCCCGGATGGTACAGAGCCGGCTGGTGTCCTGTAATAAACAGTAACTGCTCATCCAGTTCGGCAGGCAACTCAACCGGAGTTCCTGTCAGCTCGGCGGTGTACCGGGCTGCCTCTTCCAGAACGGCTCTTCGTGCCCAGGATCGCAGGCTGGAAATGATCTTTCCACTGCGGTCCCGGGAGCAGCCTTGAAACATATCCCGATTTGCCTCTGCATCGCCGATGATCTGAGTCAGATCCGGACGGGCAAACACCACATCATCATATCTAGGCACCCGCAG
>JAGQQP010000031.1 GCA_020426085.1 Planctomycetaceae bacterium
TCCGGTCAGATCCGTGACTACGCCCGCAAAAATGGCTGGCAGACACTGCGTGACGCGGGCTGGCAGAAAGTTCTGGAGGGGGTCACATCCATTGACGAAATCCTCCGCGTCACTAAAGGTGATATCTGATCGAAATTGAAACAACCCAGGAATCAAGTTTTAAACAGAAAACGCTACCAGAGTCAGAACCATGCCGGATTTTCAATACATCGCACGCGAAGCAACGGGCCGCCAGGTCACGGGGATTCTGTCGGCGTCCAACCAGCAGGATGCCTTGAATTCGCTGGCGGCGCGCAGTCTGTTTCCGGTGAAAGTCGATCTGGCAGACCAGGCAAAAGCCCAGTTGAAACACTCCGGACGCCGTGTTCGCGCCCGTTATCTGTCTATCTTTTATACCCAGCTGGCGGATCTGCTCAAATCGGGCGTTCCCCTGCTGCGTTCGCTGGAACTGTTAAATAAGCAGTCCACCAACCCTTCACTCAAACAGGTGCTGGAAGAAGTCCGTGCGGAAGTCGCTGATGGAACCCGGTTGGCCGTGGCGATGGGACAGCATCCGAAAGTCTTCTCCGAACTCGCGGTCAGCATGGTCCGCGCAGGAGAAGAAGGGAGTTTTCTGGAAGACGTACTCAAACGCATCGCCAGTTTCACCGATCATCAGGAAGAACTGAAGAACCGCGTGGTGGGTGCGATGATCTACCCGGCCTTTCTTACGACATTCGGTACGGTCATCGTCAGCTTTCTCCTGGTTTACTTCGTACCGAAATTTGAACCGATTTTCGCAAGGATGTCCGAGCGGGGCGAACTCCCCTGGGCCACAACAACTCTGCTGGGTTTCAGTGCGTTTATGCAATCTTACTGGTTTATCATATTTTTCACGATCGGAATACTGTTCGTCGTGGTTTATAAATATATCGAAACCACAGAAGGTCGCTACAAATTCGATCAGTTCCGCCTGAACGCCTACGGACTCGGTGATGTTGTTCGCAGTCTGGCAATTGCCCGCTTCTGCCGCATTCTGGGAACACTGCTCGCCAATGGTGTCCCCATCCTGCAGTCACTCCGAATCGCCAAAGATGCCGCCGGCAATAAAGTGATCAGTAATGCCATCGGAGAAGCCGCGGAAAGCATCTCGGCTGGAAAATCGATCGCACACCCTTTTGCATCGAGTGGTCAGTTCCCCGAAGAAGTCGTCGAGATGATTGCCGTCGGGGAAGAAGCCAATAACCTCGAACAGGTATTGATAGATATTGCCGACAACATGGAACGGCAGACCAACCGCAAGCTCGACATGTTCGTTCGCATGCTGGAGCCGTTAATGCTCCTGCTGATGGCTGCAGTTGTGGTTTTTGTGATGTTAGCGTTGCTTTTACCGGTCTTTCAAAGCTCCGGTTTACTATAATAAAGAGAGTCATAACGAATTGGTTTTATCTTCACACGGGTAGAACCCAGAATCATTCCTTCTGGAAATGTATAAAGCGAAAAGGATGGAGACATGTATCGAATCAAATCACAAACCAAACAACAACGTCGCGGCTTTACCCTGCTGGAAATGCTGATCGTACTGGGAATTATTCTGGTGATCGCAGCTATGGTGGTCCCCAACCTGCTGGGCAGCCAGAAAAAAGCCAATATCAAAGCCACCCGGGCCAGTATTCATAACCTGGAACAGGCCTTCAAACTGTATGCCGCCGAGAACAACGGCGAATACCCGCAAGGGGGTCCCGAACAGCTGGAACTGTTGATGCAGCCTGCCAGCACTGATGGACAGGCAGCCGAACCGTTCATCGAATCGATTCCCCTCGATGCGTGGGGACAGGTCTTTCACTATGAATACCCCAACAATAAAGCCAAGTCCACCAAGCCGGCCATCTGGTCCTCCGGTCCGAATCAACAGGATGAAAACGGTTCAGGCGATGACGTCAACAACTGGGATCTGAGCGAATAATCTGTCTTTGCCAAAGGACTGCAGCAGATGAGTTCAGAGGATGTAGCGCATGACAAAACAGCCACACCCATTCAGAAACGCGCATCAGCGTCGATCAGGCTTTACGCTGTTCGAAATGCTGCTGGTACTGGCATTGCTGCTGGTGCTCGTTTCCGTGGTCTGGCCGGCTGTCTTGCGGATCAGTTCCAGTAACCGCCTGCGTCAAAGTATGCAGGACGTCAATTCCGCTTTCGCAGCCGCCCGTATCCGCGCGATTGAGCATGGCGTGAATTATCACGTTTATCTGGAACTGGGCGGAAATCAGTATCTGGTTGTTCCGGTTGACCAGGGATTGCTGGGCATCAATACCGAAGACAGCACTCCAGTCACGACTGGTACCAGCGATGCATTTCTCGTCCGCGAACTGCCTGAAGAATTTCAATTCAGCAAAACGGTCTCTGCTACCGTTACCGAACCGATCATCCCGCTGGAATGGCTATCCGGTCTTCCCAATGCAAAAGATTTACGCTGGGTGGAAAGCTCATTCCCCATCACCTTCTATCCCGATGGAACCGCCTCTCTCAGCCTGCAACATGACATTCTGAAAAAAGAGCAAACAGTAGCGAGCATCGAGGTTCGTGGACTGACTGGTAACACGACGATTTCTTACAAGCAGGAGAAATCGCAATGATTGTTCGCCAGCAGATCAGTGAGAAACACAACTCAACCCGTGCAGGTTTGACCCTGCTGGAAGTTCTGATTTCGCTCTCAATTTTTCTGGGGGCGCTAACGGCACTCAGCCAGTTGATTGGAATCGGCTCCCGGGCTGCCGTACAGACACAGTTGAAAACGCAGGCGATTTTCAGATGTCAGTCCATCCTGGCTGAAGTTCTCGCAGGGGCCCGGCCGATGGAATCGGTGGCGATGGCTGCGTTCGACGACGACAATGAATACTGGAAATGGAGTCTGAATGTCGAACCGGGTGACTACGATAACATGCTGAGACTGACCGTCCTCGTGCAATATATTGGCGACTCGGAAACGGTCTCCACCAGTTATCAGCTGATTCGCCAGGTACGCGATCCCGCCATGCTGCTTGATGCCGCCAACACCGTAGAGACCACGACCGATACCACACTGGAGGAACAGTTATGAGAATCCATACTGCCCGCCAGAACAGAATTTCCACTCGAACTTCCGGCTTTACGATGCTGGAAGTCATACTGGCCATTGGTCTGACAAGTCTGCTGCTGGCTGCCATCTATTCTGCTCTCGATCTCTATTGGAAATATACCACAATTGGCCAGCAACAGGTCGAGCGGGCACAGATCGCCCGCGCTGTTTTCCAGAAGATTTCACAGGACTTACATTCTGTTACCTACATGCAGAAAACAGCGGAAGAAGAGGATTCCACCTCGGACTCTACCGATACAGAGACTGAAGAAACCGTCATTGAAGTGACGAATCCGGATGACGCTTACACCTCAAGCAACATCGGTGTATTCGGTGATGCACAATCGCTGGTTCTGCACACCAGTCGTCCCGGCAGACAACCACTGCTCGTCTCCAGTTCAGGCAGCTCCTCCGCGCTGCAGAGCGATCTGCTTTCGATCTCTTATTTTCTGGCGGTCGCTGGTGGTGAAGGTCTTCAGGGAGCCGTCGGAGATCAATACCGCAGCACTGCCACTACCGGACAGAGCACACAGGGACTTGCTCGACTCGAAGGTGATCGGCTGGCGATGAGCATGGCCGATAATTCTGCTGACGTCCAGGTACTGGCACAACAGTCACAATTGCTGGCAGCGGAAATTACCAGCCTGCAGTTTCAATATTTTGATGGTGCAGACTGGCTGGAGGTCTGGGACAGCATCGAATACGGAACCGTTCCCCAGGCAATCAGAGTGACGATCGGCTTTCAAAATGAAAATATTGAAGGTCTCGAAAAAATCGCCAACGATAAAATCAATGGTTATGAGAATAAATTCAGTATGGTGATTGCCCTCCCGCTGGCTTTACCATCAACGTTGCAGGCCACAACCCAGGACACCACGACCACGACTTTTTAATTTATTGACGACTGTATGAAATCGTATCCCTCACAACATGTTCAGAACACTGGTTTTTCAGTACAGAAAAACGGGCGGAATTTACGGACCGGCAGTACGCTGCTCGTGGTGCTGGTCGTGGTCGTCATGCTCACGCTGGGCGCTTACACATTTTCAGAATTAATGATCGTCGAAGTGGAAGCGACTAATATTTATGGTCGATCCATCCAGTCACGAGAGCTGGCACTCTCCGGAATTGAACTTGCCGCCGCTTACGTAGGAGACCGCTCAGACATTGATGGCTGGAATTCCTATCATAATCCGGACCAGTTTCAGAACATCAATTTACTCCCCTCTGATGCGCCGCGTGCCAGCGGTTATTTCAGTATTGTCGCGCCCGTCACAAAAGATGCTGCTTCGAAAACAATTCGCTTCGGCTTGACCAATGAATCAGGTAAGCTGAATCTGAATATCCTCGCCAGTGAAGAAGAGGAAGAAGAAGGTGATGCCGTCAATCGCCTGATGTATATTCCCAATATGACCGAAGACATCGCAGCAGCGATACTTGACTGGATCGACGATGATGACGAAACCCGCTCCTATGGTGCAGAAAGCGATTACTACGAAACATTAGAGACTCCCTATTTCACAAAAAACGGACCTCTCGAATCGCTGGATGAACTGCTGCTCGTGCGAGGCGTTACTCCGGAACTGCTTTACGGGGAAGATACCAACCGCAACGGGATCCTGGATTTCAATGAGAATGACGGCGACGCCACTTTACCCAATGACAATGCCGATGGTGTTCTCAATGCAGGCTGGTGCGAGTACTTTACCGTTCACAGTCGCGAAATTAATATCCGTCCCGATGGTTCTCAAAAGATCAACGTCAATCAGACCATGCTCACTGAGCTTTATGACGCGCTCGAAACAGAACTCGGCCCCGATGAAGCCCGGTTCATCGTTGCTTACCGGTTAAGTGGTCCCGTTGTTACGGAAAGTGATCTGTCTACCGGTTTGTCAGGCACAACTGTAGGTGGCAGCATGAGTGAGAAACAGGCCCTGAATGAGCTGGCCAACGGTATTGCCAAAGCGATGTTTGCCGAAGACGGCGCCTCTGTCACACGGGGCGGCATGGATCTTACCCCCGGTGGCGCCTTTTCCATCAACTCACTCTTCGATCTGATTGGTTCTGAAGTCGAAACAGAAATCGACGGAACGAAAACCACGCTTTCCAGTCCCTGGCTGGCTGATCCCGCTGCCATGACTACGGATTTACCCGTACTGCATGACCTGCTGACGACATCAAAAAACCAGTACATTGAAGGGCGTATCCAGATTGATGAGGCACGCCTGGAAACATTGCTGGGTATTCCCGGAATGGATGAAACCCTGGCAAATGCGATCGTTAATTCCCAGATGACTGCTACAAACGGAGCCCCTTCTACAGAAATCAGTCAGGCACGCCAGACAACTGGATGGCTTGTGATTGAAGGGCTTACGACAATAGAACAGATACGGTTACTGGCTCCTTATATCTGTAGTGGGGGAGATGTCTTTCGAGTGCAGTCCCTGGGCTATTTCGGTCAGGGAGGCCCGCTGACACGTATGGAAGCCGTGATTGATGGCACATTTATCCCGCCACGTATCACGGCGATTCGTGATCTCAGCAACCTGGGTAGCGGCTACCCCGTTTCTACCCTGCAGGGATTGTCGCAGGAAGAATAACTTCTGCACTAACCCGAATCAGAACCTATAATTGATATATCCATCACTGACGTTTTTTGAGAAACAGATCATGGCAGATTATCTGGCTATCAACTGGGAAAAAACAGGGCTCACCGGCGTGGAAGGTCACCTCGGTGTTTCCGGGGTCTCCGTGAAACGTGCGTTTCAAATCAACTGGCCCGAACAGTTGCATCCGGAGAAAGATCCGGTCTCTGCAGGCAGCTGGTTGAAAAATGAATTCAACCGCCTGAAACTGACAGCAAAACAGATTCTGATCTCATTCCCCCGCCACGATACAACCATCCGCTTGCTGGAAATTCCCGAAGTTCCGCTCGAAGAAGTTCCGGAAATTGTTCAACTGCAGACTGCCACCCGATCTTCCGTTCCGCTGAATCAACTGTTGCTGGATTATCTGCTGTTACCACCCCGCGAAGGAAAAGCAACGCGTGATGTTCTGGTGGCCAGTATCGCAAAACAGACGCACGACCAGGTGATCAAAACATTTCACTCGATGGGTCTGGAAACCGCAGCCACGGGAATCAGTTCGATCAACACCGCGGTCTGGATCACCCACATCATCCCTGCCGTTCTCGAAGCGCCGACACTGATTGTCAATCAGGTTGATACCAATCTGGAAATCACTCTGATCCATCAGCGACAAATATTGTTCACCAGCTCAACGGCAATGGGTTCCTCAGACCCCGCAGTGGTTGATCAGACCATCCAGACAGAAATCAACCGGTTTCTCCTCTCTCGCAGTTCACAACTCGGCGGTGAAAAGATCAGTCAGATATTACTGATTGGCGGTCGCCCGCAATGTGCTGCAGTATTACAGGAACGACAGCAGTGTGACGTCGAAATCATCGATCCACTGCAGCAGGAACAGTTCTCACATGAGCCCTCAGAAGAGCTGACCTCACCCGGTGTGCTGGCCGGCCCACTGGGTATCCTGTATTCACTTCAGCAGAAGCGCCTGGAAACCGTCGATTTTCTACATCCTCATAAAGCCGATCAAAAACCGGATCGTCGCAAACTGCAGATTGGACTGGGGGTCGCAGGAGCAGTACTGATTCTACTAACGGCGCTGTACATGACCCATCAGAGTGTATCGGATCTTGATGAACAAATTGCCGAGCGGCAAAAGATACAACGTGACCTTGATGAACTGCTCAAACGGGGACAGCCGACCTTAGAATCTGTCGCCCTGATTCAGAAGTGGGAAAATTCAAATTCCAAATCATTGAAAGTGCTGCAGGAACTGGAAACCATACTACCAGGCACCGATCGCATCTATCTGAACGAACTCGATGTTAACCGTTCAGCGAGCCAGTCCTCGCTCAGTCGCCTGCGGGCAATTGGCAATGCGAAAGATGATCTGGATGCCCGGGATCTCAATCAACAGTTGTCCAAAAATAATTTTCGAGTGCATCCAAAACGCAGTACAAATAAAACTTATGATTCTGAGTATCCGGTTCCTTTTGAAATTGATGCAGAAAAACTTCCTCCGCGAGCTGAAGCAGCACAGCCCGCAGTACCAGTGAAGCAGAACGGGAATTGATCAGGTCTGGAACAAACCTGTTTCATCCACTTTTTTGAGTTGAATGTTAAGACAATGCAAAAACGTGAAAAAATATTAGCCGCAGCCTTTGGTGCCGTCATTTTGATCTGGCTGGGAATGCCTCTGATCAACAGTACGTTCATTGAACCTGTGGAATCGCGTCGGAATCAGTTAAAGGCTTTGAATCAGCAGATCGATCAGCGCGAACAGAAAGAACTGCAACTGCTACGCTCCGCCAAACAACTGGGCGCCTGGGTGGACAACAGCCTGCCCCCCGACGAACACGATGCACAACGGCTCTATCTGGAATGGCTCAATGATCTGGCGGAACTCTCCGGTTTTTCCAACCTCAAACTCTCTCCCGGTCGACGAATCCGGGAAGGAAAAACGTATATCGCAATTCAGGCTTCACTGGAAGGTTCTGCCACTTACGCACAGTTATGTCAGTTTCTGCTCCACTTCTACCAGACCGATCTGCAGCAGAATATCATCAGCCTGGAACTGGACAGCACCGGCACACGTCAGTCTGACCCCCTCGAAGTCAAACTGACCGCAGAAGGACTCGCTCTGACAAAAGCCCGGCCGCGCGAACTGCTGTTCCCCCGTGGAAAACTGGCAGCAACTCTGAATTTTGATGCCACGAAAATGAAAGTTCAGGACGGACTCGATTTCCCCGGCCAGGCTCCGTTTCGAATCCGCCTGGATCAGGAATACCTCACCGTCGAAAAAATCGAAGGGGACACCTGGACGGTCAGCCGCGGCGCGAACATGACCGTTCCCGCGCGCTATGAACCGGGGACGCCCCTCGAACTGGCACCGTTAAATCAATTCAGTGAAGGCAGCACACGCCTGCAGCAACCTCTGACACAGGATGCCGAACTGCTCAAGGTGCTCAGTACAACTCAATTTCCCGTTGATCAGACGTTTCTGATTCAAATCGACAACGAACTGCTGAACGTCACTAAAAGTGGTCCCACCGAATGGAGAGTCCAGCGTGGCGTGCTGGATACGAAGCCGGCAGCACATGCGAAAGGCGCTACTGTCAACCAGGCACCCCAGTATCTACAGGCCTTATACGATTACCGCTTGATTGCTCAGTCCAACCCGTTTGCAAAACCGGTTCCTGATAAAGTCTATCAACTGGATTTAAAAGAAATTGGAAAACAGACCGTTGTTCGAGGTAATGTACTGAACCTGACAATTCCGCTGGAAGGCGTCAATCCGGCTCTGGCGAATCCTCAAATCAGCGTCAAATCGGATCTTCCCGGTCTGGTCGCAGAAGCAGACAAATTAAAGTGGTCACCTGAGAAAGAGCAGAAACCGGGTAATTTTCCGATCACCGTCACGGTCGTTCAGGAAGGACAAAAAGTCGAGCGCAGCTTTCAACTCGAATTTATGGAACAGAATACTCCGCCAAAGATTGAAGCGGTTGCTTCCGCTGTTGCATATCAGACACAGCCACTCTCTCTCTTCGTCAAAGCAACCGACACAGACCTTCCGGCACAGAGACTGCGATTTGGTCTCGCAACTGGCGCTCCCGAAGGAGTTCGAATTCATCCTGAGACAGGAGAATTGACCTGGACTCCCTCTGCGTCAACAGATTTAAAAGAGTATCCGATTACGGTAACGGTATCCGACTCTGGAATTCCCCCCGTCACCGCTTCGAAGCAGATTAATGTGCAAGTCTCACTGGATGATGCATTTTTTACTTTTTTAACAGGCAGCATCGAAATCGACGGTAAAAAGATTGCCTGGATCAGAAATCGGGCGACCAACCAGAAACGGGAAGTTCAAGAAGGAGACACACTCGATGTCGCCGACATTCATGGTGTCGTAAAGTCGATTACAGACCAGCATCTGATCCTGGAAATCGATGGCAAACCCTGGATGCTCTCTCTCGGAGAAAATTTCAGATCTCTGCGAAACCTGACCTCACTTCCCGTGTTAAATTAGTACCTCTCATTCCCTTTTCAAACAGGTGAAGTCTCAACACTTCTAAATCACCTGTCCCCCAAACCATTTACCCAACCCAGTCTCACACGACCTGCCTATTTCCACATTCAGTTCGACTCACTCAAGAGTACGAGCAAGCATCAATATGCGCATCTCTTTTTATTTTAATCACTTACAACAAACTAAGATTGTCAGAAAAGTCCATATTTCTTTTGTTTTCTGCAACCTTTGTTCAACAACAATGTCAAACTTTACCGATATTAACGATTGTAGGGATTCTGTCGGAGTCGATCTCACCAGAGATGCGTCCACACATCTTGACTCTCAATCCTGAAATCAAATCCTGATAAACACGGGGTGAAACGGTGTTGTCTTACAAACGATTTACCAGAAATTTATCCAGGCATCTACGATGTCTCCTGGCGGCGCTCGTACTGAGTGGTCCGTCCATTTCTGCACATGCCGAAGGCAAATTTGGTTTCTGGAACCGTCTTCGCAAACCGGCCGAAACACAAACCAGAGACGCAGGCACTGCAGTCGTTGGTTCGAAGCAACAGGTCGAAGCGATTGAAAAACAGGCTCGGAAATCAAGCGATGTTGCTGATATCTCCCTGAACCATGTCCAGGCAACCTGGGCACAAGTATTAAAACAGGTCGCAGAACAGAGTGAATTAACCCTGGTCATGGATGTCGTTCCGAAAGGATTCTTCTCACGAATCGATAAACGACCTCATACCTTGAGTGAAGCATTTCAGATATTAAACCGGGAACTTGAACCCAAGGGATTTCGGTTGCTGCAAAAAGACAGTTTTCTGATTGTCCTTGATCTGCGGGAAGCAAAAGCCAAATACATTCGTCCCACCATTCAGTCGGCTGACCTGACACCCGAAGGGAAACAACCTGAAAAAAACAGCATTCGTCAGGTCGAGCATCTGGAGCAGACAGAAAACATTCAACCACCTGTCGCACAGCAGGATGTTCCCGCCAGATTCGAAAAGAGTGCACGCAAAATTCAGCAGAAAGAAGTAACGCCTCAAGTAGTAACGTTTACGGTCCGTCCTCGGACTCTGAACAGTACGGAAATCCTCCGACAATTCTACCATGCCTTTGAGTCGCGGGCTGAATTACAGGGTGAAGGCCCCAACGGATTTCCCGGACTGGTCGTCTTCAAAAGCCAGGAAGCCAGCCTGATCGATGAACAGACTCAGGAACCATTGCAAATCATCAATACTCAAATCGATTTTCGCGTCGGTATTGATAAAGAGAATAACGAGTTGATTTTTGAAGCAGCGCCGGCCAAAGCACAGGCATTGAAAACGACTGCCTTCAGACTGGATCAGGCTGCCAAAGGATTTTCACAATCCATTCAGCTGGTCACCGGATCACCGCAGATTGGTCAGGTCGCACAGAAATTACACCAGCAGACGAATGCCGCGACAGCTTCTACAGCAGCACCACAACGCTTGCCCGTCAATACATATTCAGACAACTTTGTTTCGCCGCGTGATCAGCAGATCAATCAGCTTAGACAGCGCGTAGACCAGATTGCATTTCAGCAAGAGCAACCGGAGGCTGCACAAAATCCACAGCAGCCGCAACCGGCTGACAAACCAGCTGAAGTTGGGAAACAGCGTTCGCTGCCGGAACTGCTGCAGGATCTGAGTGGTAACGTCAATATCGAATCCGTCCCGGATCTGGGTGTCTTGATCCTGCGGGGTAAAGATGAAGATGTCAATGCCTTGATGAAAATCATCAAAGAACTGGAAAAACTCAGTGAAGGCACTCGCCCCGATATTCATTTACTGAATTTGCGACACGTGAATTCAACCGCACTTGCTGAGTTACTGAACGGCGTTTATGAAGACCTGGTCAAGTTACGAGCCATCCAGGGACAGATCCAGAAAATTAAAATCATTCCCCTGGTGAAACCGAATGCACTGCTGATTCTGGCACCGGATACAGACATGCCATCCATTCTCAAACTGGCAGAAGAGCTGGACCAACCGGTCAATCCTTCGACTGAGTTTGGGGTCTTCCAGCTCAAGAGTGCCAGTGCCAGCCAGGTCGCGACAACCATTCGCGAGTTCTATAACGAGCGTGGCGGACTGGGAACCCGTATTCTTGTGTCTCCCAATATTCGCACCAACTCAATTATCGTACAGGCCCAGCCCCGCGATATGCAGGAAGTTGCTGCCCTGATTCAAAAGATTGATCTGGATCAGTCTCAGGCAGTCAGCCGTGTAAAAATATTTCCATTAAAGAATGCCATCGCTGCTGATCTGGCAGAAACGCTGAACGCCACACTGCAAAGCGTTCTGAATCCAGCTGCCGCTCAGACTTCCGGTCTGGGAACCAATATCGGCGGTGCCGGCGGAGAAGCCGCACAGCAGCTACAGGAAGCCCGTTCTGTGGTCCTGGAATATCTGTCACAGGAAGGTGCTCAGAGTCGCGTTCTTCGCTCAGGTTTACTGGCAGACATTCGCGTGATTCCGGATCCTCGTGCAAACACATTGGTGGTCACTGCACCTAAAGACAGCCTGGAGATGATTGGCGCGTTGATCAACCAGTTTGATGCACGCGTTGCATCTGTCGCTGAACTTAAAGTATTCACACTGAAAAATGCAGATGCCGAATCAATGGTCACTCTGCTGCAGGCGACCTTTTCCTCAGAAAATCAGCAGACCGATCTGGGAATACAGATTGCCGGCGTGAATGACGCAAACAGTAATCTTATTCCTTTGAAGTTTTCCGTTGATCGTCGCACGAACTCTGTGGTGGCACAGGGGGGCGCTGATGCCCTGCAGATCGTCGAAGCAATTCTCTTGAAGCTGGATGGTGCCGACAGCCGCAAACGCGAAACGACAGTGATCCAATTGAAGAACACACCGGTTGCTGATGTTTCGGTGGCCATTAACGAATTTCTCGATACCCAGCGAGCACTCATCGCACAGGACCCGGACCTGATCAGTGGTTTTGAACTCCTGGAACGTGAAGTTATCGTGGTTCCCGAAGCAATCAACAATAACCTGATCATCAGTGCCACACCCCGTTATTTCGAACAGATCTCCAACCTCGTGAAACAGCTGGATAAGGAAGCACCTCAGGTGATTATCCAGGCATTGATTGTGGAAGTGGAGCTGGATAACGACGATGAATTCGGAGTGGAACTCGGTCTGCAGGATTCCCTGCTCTTCAACCGCAGCATCATCGATAATGTATTGACCGTACAACAGACGGTTACCGGAGCGAGCAATGTGACTCAGACCAACCAGACGATCGTTTCTCAGGAAGCGACACCAGGCTTCCTGTTTAACAGCATCAATCCTCTGGGAACAAACAATACTCAAAACACCAGCAATACCGCCGGTCAGGCTCTCAGTAACTTTTCACTGCAAAGAGGAAACAGCGATCTGGGATTTGGCGGTCTGGTTTTGTCCGCCAGTTCCGAATCAGTCAGCATTCTGATCCGTGCCCTGGCTGCCAAGCGAAATGTGCACGTCTTAAGTCGTCCGCAAATTCGTACAGTGGACAATGTCACGGCCCAGATCCAGGTCGGGCAGATCGTCCCGGTTGTCAATGGAGTTTCGGTGACGGCCGTCGGTTCTGCCAACCCGGTGATCCAACAGTCGGAAGCCGGGATTATTTTGACCGTGACTCCCCGCATCAGTCCTGATGGAAACATTGTGATGGAGACTCAGGCTGAGAAGAGTGACTTTAACGGCTCGAGCGTTCCCATCTTCACCGATGCTACCACAGGGAACGTGGTGGAATCTCCTATCAAAAATATTACACAGGTACAGACAACAGTCAGCGTTCCCAACGGACAGACAGTTGTACTGGGTGGAATGATTACTGAATCAGATACGACGATCGAACGTAAAGTCCCCTGGCTGGGCGACATCCCCTTGCTGGGAATTCCGTTCCGCTATGATTATACCTCAACACGTCGTAAAGAACTGCTCGTGTTCCTGACTCCGCGTATCATTCGCAACGATGCTGACTCTGAATTTATCAAACAGGTTGAATCAGAACGCATTCACCTGCAGGTTGAAAAAGCAGAACAGATGCATGGACCGATCTTCGCAGTACCTCCGGGAGAACCGGAATTCATTCCCGAAGGAGAAGGCCTGCTGGAACCGATTCCAACTACCGTGATGCCCCAGGAAAATCTGAATCCTGAGGTGATCAATAACCAGCAGCCAGGTGGGGTGATTCAACAAATGAGCCATCAGGAACCTGCGAAAAAGCCAAAGAAAAAACCATTGATACAACCGAAATTTCCCTATTGGGGGCGAGACTGAGAGATGAATCACCTGATTGTGCCTGTCAGAATTTTCGTGCTGTTGATGTTATGTGCCTCGACTTCCCTCACAGGATGTACGACTCTGGCGCTTTCGCACTGGAACTGGAAATCGGACCATAAATATGCGACGGCTAAAAAACCAGCGTTTGAAATCGTAGCGCTCTGGGAAGCGGCCGAAGGCAAAGGCGTGGATGGTAAACCAACTCGTGGTTTTGCAGGCCAGCTGTTGTTCTTCCAGCACAACAACACGTCCCCGGTCTATGTAAAGGGAGAGGTCTACGTCGACCTCTATGATGAACAGGGAAATCTGGTAGCTCCCAATAAACCGATTCATCAATACAAGTTTGATTCAGGAGCCTGGCAGGTCCATGCGGTGGAATCAACATTGGGACCAGCTTATCAGGTGTTTATTCCTTACGTCCGAAAAGGCAGAGACCAGGTGGAATGTGCCCTGCGAGTGAAACTGGTTCAGAAGGATGCCCCTGAAATTTACTCACGCATGATATCGGTAAAACTGGATGGAAATACTCCAGAATCAAAAGAGGAACCACTTGTACAAAGCACACAAAAGACCGTCATAGAACAGCCTGGCTCGCAGGTTGAGGTCGATACCCTGGCGCGTCGTGAAAGTGGCAAGCGACTGGAAATTTCTCCGCAGAATAAACTCAGACAACTGAAACGCGCACTGGAAGAAAACAGCGAAATCCAGCAGGTCAAAGCAGAGGCCCCGGCCCCAGTAGAAGATGAACGCGATGAGCGCATCCGCCGTCTGGAACAACAGTTGGGTGAATTGCTCAACCAGCAGAATCGGGCCACACAGGCAAGTTACCAGACGACCAGCCAGCAGTCTTCTTCCGTGCAACCTGTCCGCTATCAACAGTTTCGATTGAACGGTGCCGAACAATAACCGGAAATCAGATTATTTTCTTTGCGGGTAAGTGGACGATGTTATAATTGAGGGGAATAAGATTGCCCCAAATTCATCTCATATCGGATAAAATTATGATACGTCTGACCTTCAAAAGTACCTGCTCTGCCATGCTTTATGCATGCATGGTTTTTGTGTTCCCCATTAGCGGTCAGGCACAGGTACAAACTCTGTCCAGCAGCAGTTCTCAGGGAGGCGGAAGTACAGGGACCACCATCGGCAATCTGAACTCCGGAAACCAGGCAGGTGGCACCGGCAATGCTCAGTCCGGCCTCTCGACCATGGGGAATTTTCAGAACCTCAATCCACAAAGTGGATTCATCGGGCGATCTGATGATACTCAGAATAATTTTATCGGCCGCACAAACACGCAAGGAACCACAGGTGCCAATAACGGACAGAACCGGAACTTCAACAGAGCCACAACCGGTGGCACTGGAAGCAGACAGAATCTGAATAACACGGGACAGACAGGCCCTAAGGTTCCCGAGTTCCGACCTCAATTACGCGTCGCGTTTTCCGCTGCCCCTCTTCCTCTGAGTAACCTACAGACATCGATGGGAGATTCCTTCACGCGAATCAAGGAACGACACGAACAGTTACGGAATGTCGAATTCCAGTTGAATCCCGATCACAGTGTCACTTTGCGAGGCGAAGTTGAATCAGCGGGAGCAAAAAAGCTGGTCGAATTTATGGCGATGCTGGAACCTGGCGTGAGAACCGTCAAGAACGAGCTCACCATCGCTGCTCAACCAGTGATCCCGGCACCTGGAACTCAAACCAATCAGCCTAAATAGACGCTTCAAGCCAGTGAAGGTTCAGCCGGTGTTTTGACGGACTTCATCAGCAGTGCATACTGGTAATCATGCGCTGTCAGTTGATCAGCCCGATCTCCCAGTTGATTTTCGGCGTAGGGAATTTTCACAACGTGACCACTTCCCGGGGCAACATCGATCGAATCTGACTTCTGGTTCAACAACGCATTGAGATTGAAGACTGTGTTCCCGGTCGGCGTCATCAGTTCCAGTTCGTCGTTCAGACCGAACTTGTTTTTGACATCCACGATGATGCCATCTTCATCGCGGTCGATGATATCGCCGACAAACTGCTGTTTATTCGCCACCGAACGGCCATGCTCATAGTTCTGCATGCTTTCAGAAGCATGCCGCTGGAAGAAGCCTTCGGTATAACCACGATTGGAGAGGCTGTCGAGCATTTCCAGCAGACTCTCATTGAACTCAACTCCCGCAGCGGCGTCATCGATGGCCTTACGATACACCTGGGCCGTCCGGGCGGCATAAAAGAAAGACTTGGTCCGCCCTTCGATCTTCAATGAGCTGATTCCCATGTCGGTGAATGTTTTCACATGCTGGACGGCACGCAGGTCCTTTGAGTTCATAATGTAAGTGCCATGCTCGTCCTCATAAGCGGGCATGTATTCGCCGGGTCGCTGCGGTTCTTCCAGCAGAAAGACCTGATCGATAATCGGCAGTTGTGGTTTTTGTGGCGGAGGAGGATTCTTCAACACGATATCCCCTTCCATGGTCTGCACGGCTTCATTCACTTTGTAATCC